>DKKR01000010.1:0-24426 GCA_002455375.1 Bacteroidetes bacterium UBA6661 | reverse complement strand
TTAAAACAACGGAATCAATCATCAATCAATAGCACATTAAACAGGGTTAAAATAAGTTAAACAGGATTTTGCTGTGTTAAAGAATTTTAAATTTGCATATAATGAATAAGAATAAGATCATCATACTTTCTGCTTGTATGGCAATAGCACTCATAGGCATCATTGCTATGCAGGTAAACTGGATTTTGCATGACTATCATCTTAAAGAGCAACAATTCAATCAGAGAGTAAATGATGCTTTGACTGCAGTAGCAATTAAGCTTGAAAAAAAAGAAGCATTTAATATTTTCAGCAATAGTTTTGTAACAATCAATAACGATTCAATTTTTTCGCTTTTCAGAGAACGTAAAATGTTGGATCAGGAATGGCAAGGATTGGATTCAACAACAGAAAACTCCATTGTAAATAGACTTGCTCCGGAAACCTCAATTCGACCTACGCCCCCTATGGAGCCACCATTGCCTCCTGACTTTTATAATCAGGATGACTACAACAATGACTTTATTAAAATGGAAATTAAATATAGTGGCGGCAGAAAAATTACAATAAGGCATAATCGTCAGGAAATAACCTTAGACGATTCTTCAAAATCCAACACACACAATGCAGTTAAATTTCTATCGCTTAAAGCCGATATACTGGAAAAACAACGTGCAAAAATTGAAGCTAAAATTAACAGCTGGAATAAAGTGATGCAGAATCTGGCTTTTGAATTTATCTCAGATGAAAAAACTATTGAAGACAGAATTAAACCTTTTCAACTTGATTCAATCTTAAAAACAGAACTTTCAAATAGAGGAATAACAACGCCATATCAATTTGGTGTTATCAATGTTGGCGAAAACAAAATCATGTCAACCAACTCGCCTGAAAACAAAAATGCACTATTAAAAAGTCGTTATAAGACAGATTTGTTCCCCAACGACTTACTTGCTAAACCTATTTTACTCTCACTCCATTTTCCACAAAGTTTATCGTATGTACTTTCCACAATGTGGGTCATGCTTATTAGTTCGTCACTATTTATTTTAGTGATGTTATTTGGGTTTAGTTTTACAATATACACTATTTTCCGACAGAAAAAATTGTCTGATATTAAAAATGATTTTATCAATAACATGACTCATGAATTCAAGACACCAATTGCAACAATTTCATTAGCAACCGATGCTGTGAACAGCCCTGCTGTTTCAAAAAATACTGAAAGTGTACATCGCTATATGAATATTATTAAAGAAGAAAATCAAAGAATGCACAAACATGTAGAAAATATACTGCAACTGGCATTGTTTGACCGAAAGCATATCAATCTCAACCTGGTTGAATTTGATATACACGAAATGATACAAAAGGCTATTGAACAGATAAAACTACAGGTTGAAGTAAAAGGAGGCAAAATAGAAACCAATTTGAATGCAGCTCAATATCATCTGTTAGGCGATTATGATTTTATTTTTAATTCAATCATCAACCTTCTTGATAATGCCATTAAATACACTCCTGCAAACCCTATAATTTCTATCGCTACAGAAAATATTCAAAATAACATTCGCTTACTTATTTCTGATAATGGGATTGGGATGAGTCGTGAGGTTCAGAAAAATATTTTTGAAAAATTTTATCGGGCAGGAACAGGTAATATACATGATGTTAAAGGTTATGGCATAGGGTTATCAATTGTAAAAGCAATTGCACATGCACATAATGGAGAAATAAAAGTTTTAAAAAGTATAAAAGGTGTAGGAACAACAATGGAATTATTATTACCATTAAATCTGCATAAAGCAAAAAGAAAAAGCAATTGATAAATAGATTACAACAAAACAACATAACAAAAACATGTCAATACTAACTGGAAAAACCAAAATTATGATAGCTGAAGATGACACCAACTTCGGCTTAGTACTTAAAGACTATCTTTCATTACATGAATATGATGTTCACCTATACAGAGATGGCAGACAAGCTTTTGATAAATTTGAAAAAGGGAAATTCAATCTATGCATACTGGATGTAATGATGCCTATAATGGATGGCTTTGCTTTAGCCGAAAACATTAAAGCCAAAGACAGCAATGTGCCAATAATCTTCTTAACAGCCAAGTCAATGAAAGTAGACATGATTAGAGGATTTAAAATTGGTGCTGATGATTACATCACCAAACCTTTTGACTCTGAAATTCTGTTATTCAAAATTAAAGCATTGCTCAACAGAAGTGAGACGATAGTAAAAGCAGTTAACGAGCAAGTAGAATTTGTCATAGGGGGGTTTAAATTCAACAGCAGATTAAGAACAATACAGGGATTCGGAAAAGAAGAAAAACTTTCACCTAAGGAAGCTGCCCTACTTGCTTTACTGTGTGTCTATCTTAATGACATATTACCACGAGAAGTAGCATTACGCAAGATATGGAATGACGACAATTACTTTACAGCTCGCAGTATGGACGTGTTTATTACCAAAATCAGGAAGTATCTGAAAGATGATCCAAACATTGAATTATTGAATGTTCATGGCAATGGTTATCGTCTTGTAGTGAAAGATTGACACTTTGTACAATTTTTTATGTAAATGTAATCTAAGTTGTTATCTTTGGGGACAATAACCCTACCGGGTATGCCTAAAGATAAACAATGCGCTAGTACTATCAGTCTGTGTTATAAAATGCTTAGACTTTTTTTGGCAATGCTTTTGTTTTATCCACAACTTGCCTCCTCAGACGATTTAAATAATAAGATAAATCTTTATTTGAGAGATACACATTATATACAATCGGCAGATTATATAACTTCAATTATTAATCATTATTTAGTTGATGATGTAGCTTCCGATTCAGCAATCATGTGGTCTGACACTTTGCGTAATCTGGGTGAAGCTAAAGGTGATCTTGAGTTGGTGGCAAAAAGTGATGTGTTGACAGGAAAATACTATCTCAGAATAGCAAACGATGCTGAAGCATTAGATTATTTTTACAGAGCACTGAAATACTACAAAAGTGTTGGCAATATTGATGGTGAAGCAGATATATATATCCAAATTGGATTGGTCTATTATCTGCAAGGTCAATTTCCTGATGCACTTCCCAATATCAAACTAGCAACAGAACTTTATCAAAAAGCAAAGAACGACAGCTCACTTTCTACCTCATACTATCTTACCGGTTTAAGTTATCTTGAAATAAAAAGTTATAAAAAAGCAGAATATTTTCTTCAACAATCATTAAGACTAGGCAAACTTTTATCAAACAACCAGAGAGAATATGAATGTTATGTAGCGTTAGCAAGACTATACACTAGTCAGAAGAACTATGTAGCAGCTGAACAACTGCTTGATAAGGTATTGACAAAATGGGATTCCATAATTGATCCTTATGGTTATTGCATGGCTCTCATTCCGTATAGTAAATTACTAATTGAAACTAATAAAAAAGAAGCTGCTTTTATAAATCTGACTCTTGCACTATCCATTGCTGATAAATTTAACTTCATCAGATTTAAGGTAGATATTTATAAGTTACTCGCAATAATTTACACTGATAAAAAAAACTATGAGTCAGCAAACTACTATTTGCTTCAACATTTCCAATTACGCGACTCTATTTATAATTCAGAAAACCAACGTGCAATCAATACCTTAAAAGCAAAATTTGAAGCTGAAAAAAAGCAGGCTCAGCTTGATAGTTTATTTCAAGAAGAAAAAGCCGATAAACTTCAGAAGTGGTTGCTGGCATTGACTATTTTAATGTTATTGGGTCTTTCATTCGGATTATACAGAAGATATCATTATAAGCAAAAAAGCGAAGCGGAATTACGAATTGCCAATAGAGAGTTGTCTGAAGCATTAAATAGTTTAAGACAAGTACAACAACAACTCATACACAATGAAAAAATGGCATCGTTAGGGCGCATGTCAAGCGGCATTGCACACGAACTTCGCAATCCATTAAATTTTGTCATTAATTTCACTAAAATTTCGAGTGAATTAATTGCAGATATTGATAAGAAAATTCAAAATAATCATGATGAAGATTTTGAGCAGTTAAAGAATAATCTTGCCATGATATATCAACATTCATTAAGGGCAGATAAAATAATTCTCAACTTTGCAAATCATGCAAAGCCAAAAAGTAATAGCAGAACTATTGAAGACCTTAACAAGGTTGTAAATGAATTTACCAGTGTTGCATATCATTCGTTTATTACACATTACCCTGACTTCCATTGTCACATTCATTACGACTTTGACCAATCGCTCAAAGGCATAGTTTTAAATCTTCAGGAAATCACAACTGTTTTATTGAACTTATTAAACAATGCATTTGATGCAATGAATGAAAAATTAATGGTTGATAGGACATACAAACCAATACTTAAAATTCAAACACGTCAAATTCTAAATTCAGTAAGACTAACCATTACAGATAATGGTCCTGGTATTGAAGAAGAAAACTTGCCTCGGGTTTACGAACCTTTTTTTACCACAAAAACACTGGGCAAAGGAACCGGTTTAGGCCTAAGTCTCTCATACGATATAATTAAATCGCATAATGGAGACATGGATGTTAAATCAAAACCACATTTAGAAACAGAATTCTCATTTACATTACCATATAATTAAATCAAAAATCAATTTAAAATCAAAAATTATGAAAGTAACAGGTTACGTTTTGCTGGCATCGCTGGCAATTAATGCAGTATTTGCATTCAACAATTTCTTTGTAAGCAATGCTGAAGCAAACAATAAATCAGCCGGTATTGAGGCACCACCTTGTGCATGTGATGACGCATTGCGGTACGATAAAGTTGAAAAGGAAGGCGGAGGTGAATGGATTTCTACAGAAAACGGAAAGGCTGCTATTAATAAGTTTTATAGCACTTATAAAACAGCTTACAAAGGTGCATTCTTCAGTAAACGTGCATTGGATGAAATTTTTTGTAAAGACAATAAAGCAAATGGCATTGTATGCTACTTTGGTCAAACCGGAGAGAAAGATACAACAGTGACTTTATTGATTGAGGGTACACATTCTGAAACCACATTGATAAAACGTGGTGAACAAAATGCTCCTACAGCCTTTATTGCAACAGTAAAGTGTCCTGTAATTTGTAGTCCGATTGGTCAATGATCAACTACCATTTTAATTGATTAAACGAGGCTTCCTGAATGTCAAAACCATTCCCGGAAGCCTTGTTTTCCATACATGATATCGCGAATTTACCTGATAGTACTTTATTTGTAGTATCAAATTCTGAAAACCTGATATAGCCATCATTACAATTATATACAACAGACTTTGCATTAAGGACTGATGCACTAAACCCTTCACCTATTTTATAATTGCCATTCTTTTCTTTTCCATTATAAGTTAATGCGACAGTAATTCCATCACCTGTCAACATGATTGCATAATTCTTCTTCCCATCAGGATTAACAGACACATTAACTACTCCTGTAACCGGCTTCCAACTTGTGTTGTTTACACTTGCTGCTGCATCCACTTGAATATACTGAGGAGCTGCGGCAGAATCGTTTTTTAAAATCTTAGCTTGTTGAGCACTTTCTGTTGGCTCATCGTGAACTACAGAACATGTGCAGCTCCAGAAAAAGCAAACAATTAGTATAATAAAGATTCTTTCTTTCATCCTAAACATATTTTTGTTGAACAAAGATGTACTTTTTGGGTTGAAATAACACAATTATCTTTTCCTGATTAGCATTAATCCATCTCTCACAGGAAGCAAAACACATTCTGCATCAGCCTTACTCACCACCATTTCGTTAAACATTTTTATTCTTTCTGTATCCATGTCACCTGCAACAGTTGGTTCAATTACTTTACCACTCCAAAGAACATTATCAGCCAACACAAAACCACCTGAAGACAACTTCTCCCAAACCATTTCAAAATAAATTGAATAATTTTCTTTGTCTGCATCAATAAATACCAATTGGTATTGCTCTTTTAACTCGGGAATAATAGTTAATGCATTACCAATATGTATTTCAATTTTGTCTGCATAGTCACTTTGATTTATATTTCTACGAATCATATTTTCAAGCTCAGCATTTTTTTCAATTGTTGTGATCTTTCCTCCTTCAGCTAAACCCTCTGCCAAACATAATGCTGAGTAGCCGGTATAAGTACCAATTTCCAGAATTCCGGTTGGATTTATCATTCTACTGATCATTGCCAAAAATCTTCCCTGTAAATGTCCCGAAAGCATTCGGGGATTAAGTACTTTAGCAGAGGTTTCACGATCTATCTGTTCTAACAAATCGCTTTCTTTGGAAGTATGCTTTAGGCAGTATTCCTCTAAATCTTCACTGATAAAATGCATGTTATATTTTACTGCGAAAGTAATATTTACCCCAATTCATTGCCATTTCAGAAAGTTGTTACTATTTTTGCTTCATGTTTAGAAAAGGCATACGCTTCATTCTTTCATTTGTTTTAATCTTTTCCGTACTGGCATCAGCTTCGGGTATAACTATATTTAAAATGGTTTGTACAAAAAAGAATAAAACTTTAGTATCACTCGATCAATTCAATCACTGTTCGAACAAAGAAAATAAAGAGTGTAGTTTTAAGAGAGATTGCTGTCAGTTTTCAAAATCAGTAATTGATGCCAACCAACTTTCTAATCACGAAAACAAAGTACAGGTTTCAACGCCTGCCATTGTTGAATTACCCCAACTTTTAGAGAACACAAGCCTATCCTCTGTTTTCCTGCTTAATTTTTCAATTCAGGAACAAACAATACCCTTCCCTCCTTTACTCCTTCTGATTTCTAAATTATCTATTTGATTCAGGCTATTTTTTTAAATAGCTTATTTATCAAATAATTTTAATTAGATTTCAATGAAAAAAACTATATCATTTATAATATTACTTGTAATATCATTACAAAGTCATGCCCAAATAATAATCAGAGGTGTGGTAAAATCAGACAATAGTGAAACGCTACCCGGAGTTAGTGTATATATTCCAATAACCGATCAACATACAGTAACAGATGTTGATGGAAAATTTCAAATACAATACACCGGCACAACACCACTAACCATCATCAGTCAGTTTGTAGGTTTTAAGACCGATACATTGACATTAAATGCAATACCTGATAACGATTTAAAAATTCGTCTGAAAAAGTCTATTGACTTAAAAGAAGTTGAAATTAAGTCGCGCAGAGAGAGCACATCAATTTCAACAATTACACCTATTAATACAACAACAATAACACAACATGAATTACTGAAAGCTGCATGTTGTAATTTAAGTGAGAGTTTCGAAACCAATCCAACTATTGATGTAAATTACAGCGATGCAGTCACCGGTGCCAAACAAATTCAGATGCTTGGACTTGATGGCATCTATTCTCAAATTAGGTTTCAGAATTTACCATTGATTTTTGGCTTGTCTGCTTCTCATGGCTTGGCATTTACCCCCGGCCCATGGATTGAATCAATACAAATCAATAAAGGAATAGGCTCGGTAATAAATGGTTTTGAAGCAATGACAGGTCAGATAAATATAGAGCTGAAAAAACCACAAAATGCCGATCGCTTTTTTATTAATGGCTATCTGAATAATGAAGGTCGTGAAGAACTAAACTTGCAACTTGCACAAAGGTTTAAAAAACATATCAGCACAGTTTTTCTTGCTCATGGCAGCATGAATCATCTTAAAGTGGACAGAGATAAAGATGGCTTTTTAGATCAACCCTTAACAAAACAGGTTAATGCTATGAATGTTTGGCATATAACTGTTCCTAACAAATTAGAAGGAGAAATTGGTTGGCATGCCTTATATGAAAACCGTATGGGTGGACAAAAAGGATTTAATTATAACGATGATTTCGGTAAATCAACTTTATACGGTGTGGGTATTGAAAATAAAATGTTTGAAGTTTATACAAAAACCGGAACTATAAATCCAGCCAAACCATATAAAAGTATTGCATTATTAACGCTTTCACGTTTACACTTGCAAGACAATTATTATGGCAACAAAACATATATAGGCGACCAGCGTAGTTTTCATGCCAATACAATTTATCAGACAATCATTCACGACACAAGAAATTACATTCGTTCAGGTCTGAGTTTTCGTTATAACCATTATTCTGAGAAATATAATTCAGTCGGAACTTATACCAATGAAATCATTCCGGGTGCTTATGCAGAGTATTCATTCAACAACGATTTAAACTGGGCAGTTGTTGCAGGATTAAGGGCCGATATTCACAATACTTATGGTTTCTTCCTGACTCCACGTTTGCATATCAAATACAATATTGATCAACTAACAGCAATACGCTTATCTGCCGGCAAAGGTTGGCGCACTGCCAGAGTTTATGCAGAGAACACTTCTATGTTTACTTCTTCAAGAGCATTATTTATTGATGACCTAAAAGCTGAAGAAGCATGGAATACAGGAATCAATTTTACAAAGAAAATGCAATGGTTTGGTCACGATGCATCATTCAATGCCGACTATTATTATACATGGTTTAAAAACCAGGTGGTTATTGATATGGAAGATATTCATCAACTGCGTTTCTATAATTTAGATGGAAAATCCTTCTCACATTACCTGCAGGGAGAATTAAATATTGAACCAATAAATAATCTTCTGTTGAGGTTTGGATATAAATACAATGTTGTAAAACAAACCTTCTCAGGTGAATTAAAAAGCAAACCACTTACTCCTCGTGACAAGGCATTGTTGAATGCAGAATATAAAATCAAAAAGGGGAAATACAGTATTGATGCAACATTAAAATACACCGGCAAAGGCAGAATTCCCGGTGGAGGTGTTCAAATGAATGGTTATGAAGTAAAATCAACTTCAGAAAGTTTCATTACCTTGAATTCTCAGGCAACCTGGAGGACTAAACATGCCGATTTTTACTTAGGTTGCGAGAATATTACAGACTTTAGACAAAAGCATGCAATTATTGCAGCTGATGAACCTTTTGGTCAGAATTTTGACGCTTCAATGATTTGGGGACCACTAATGGGTCGGACTTTTTATGTAGGATTTCGTTATACAATTAAATAAACAATAAAAATGAAAAAGTTAATTGCAGGTGCCGTTATGTTATCACTCTTCAGCTTCTCACTGATGGCACAACAAAATAAAAAAGCTGAAATAAACATTGCTACTTCGGCAGAATGTACCATGTGCAAAAAAGCACTTGAGACAGCGCTACTACATCAGCATGGTGTCAAATTTGCAAAGCTCGACCTCAATACAAGAGTGGTTGCCATAAAATATAATGGTGAAAAAATTACTCCTGAAACCATTCGTCAGGTAATCAGTAATGCAGGTTATGATGCAGATAGCATAAAAGCCAATCCTGAGGCATTTGAAAAGCTACCGGACTGTTGCAAGAATGGTGCGCTGCATCATTAAGTATTATTGAGGAGAAAATCTTTCAGGGTTCAATTTTAAAATCCATTCATTTAATTGTTTTAATCATCTGACTTTTCTCTGATTTTTCTGATGTGGACATCAATTGTTATATTGCCTACTACAGTATCATCACCTCACACCCGGCTGAGTATATCTTCTCTGGAAAAAACTTTGCCGGGTTTTGATGCCAATAAAGCAATTAATTCAATCTCTTTACAAGGCAACTCAAAAGTTTGACCGTCCTGATGGATAAGATAAAACTTACGGTCAATCTTTAATCCTCCTACCGCTGTTATTGTTGCATCAACCACAGGCAATTCATTTGCGCTGCGTAACAATGCTTTAATGGTTTTATTAAGAGCAGGCATAGTGCGCATTACACGACAAGCTTCAACACCATCCATAACAGGCATCATCATGTCCATTACAATCTAATGTGGAACTTCCTGTTTAGCCAAAACTACTGCCTCTTCTCCTTTTTTAACTGTGTAAACCAATAACCACTTTCTTAAAAATTATTCTAACCAATCCGATAACTAATTATTTTTGCCAATTATGGGATCAACAGTATTACAGGAAATAAATGGACAGGTTGTTATATTGACATTAAATCGTCCGGAAAAATTCAACAGTTTTAACCGTGAAATGTCTTTGCAATTGCAGGATGAGCTAAAAAAAGCTGCAAACAATTCAGAAATAAGGGCAATTTTAATATCAGGAACAGGCAAAGCTTTTTGTGCAGGACAAGATTTATCAGAAGCCATTGATGCCAACGGCCCGGGCATTGACGCAATAGTTCGTGAGCATTACAATCCAATTATTACCTTAATCAGAAATATAGAAAAGCCTATAGTATGTGCCGTTAATGGTGTAGCTGCCGGTGCAGGTGCTAATATTGCTTTGTGTTGTGATATTGTTTTAGCTGCAGAATCGGCCTCATTCATTCAGGCATTCAGTAAAATCGGGCTGATACCTGATAGCGGTGGAACGTTCTTCTTACCGCGTCTTATTGGTTTTCAAAGAGCAAGCGCATTAACTATGTTGGGTGATAAAGTTTCAGCAGCAGAAGCCGTTTCAATGGGTATGATTTATAAATCAGTAGAGGATACATTGCTAATGGATACTGCCATGCAGATTTCGCAAACATTAGCCAATTTGCCAACAAAAGCTTTAGGACTTACAAAAAAATTATTGAATCAATCATTAAGCAATGATTTGAATACACAATTGGAATGTGAACTGGAAGAACAAGTCAGTGCAGCAAAAAGTTATGATCATAGCGAGGGTATTAAAGCATTTCTCGAAAAAAGAAAACCCGTTTTTAAAGGACAATGAAACAACATGTAGGAATTGCAGGAGCAGGCTCAATGGGATCGGGCATTGCACAAGTTGCCGCAACAAATGGCAACCCAGTTACACTTTTTGATACGAACAGTGAAGCATTACAAAAAGCACAATCATCTATCCAAAGCAGCTTGGACAAATTGGTTGAAAAAAATAAAATAGATAAGACTCAATCCAATTTTATTTTCTCACAGATAAAATTCACTGACAACATAAATGAGCTAAAAAGTTCTGACCTTTTCATTGAAGCTGTTATAGAAAATATTGAAATCAAACAGAGCCTGTTCAAAAATGTTGAAGGCATTGTTTCTGACAACTGTATTTTAGCTACTAACACTTCATCACTTCCTGTCATCGCTATAGGCGCTGCCTGCAATAAGCAAGATAGGATAATTGGCTTACACTTTTTCAACCCTCCTGTTTTGATGCATTTGGTTGAAGTTATTCCATCATTTAACACCTCCGAAAAAGTATTAACTGATTCTGTTGAAATTATCCGTCAATGGGGCAAAACACCTGTTATAGCCAAAGACACTCCTGGATTTATTGTTAACCGGATAGCCCGCCCTTATTATGGTGAAGCACTTAGAATTTATGAGGAAGGTATTGCCGACTTTGCTACTATTGACTATGCCATGAGAAATATCGGAGGATTTCGAATGGGTCCATTCGAATTGATGGATTTTATTGGCAACGATGTTAATTTTAAAGTAACAGAAACAGTATTTACACAGATGTTTTTTGACCCGAGATATAAACCTTCTATTACACAAAAACGATTATATGAGGGGAAGTTATTCGGCCGTAAGAGCAACAGAGGTTATTATGACTATAAAAATTCCAATCAGCCTCAACCATCATTAGACGGTAACCTACATAACCAGATTTTTGATCGCATTTTTGCCATGCTGGTTAACGAAGCTGCTGACGCATTGATGATGGGAATTGCAACTGCTGCCGACATTGAAACAGCAATGACTAAAGGTGTCAATTACCCGCAAGGGCTTCTTGCCTGGGCAAATAAACGTGGCTTACGGACTGTCTATAATAAATTGGATGACCTGTTTGCCTACTATGGAGAAGACCGATATCGAGTATGTCCCCTTTTACGAAAATTGGCTTTGAACGATGAAATGTTCAGAATTTAAGCTGAATTTGATAAATATCATCAGCATTTTGCTATTACAAACGTTATTTTTGCACGCGAATCATTTTTTGGGTTAGGGATGGAAAATCAAGAGCAGAAAAGCAAGTTTCAGCAGGCAATTGACGTTATTACCGGAGTTGCAAAAATCACCATTGGTGCCGGCATTGTGCATTGTAAAGCACAAGATGAACAAATGGATGGCCGTTATATTACTTTAGAGGGTCAAAAGAAATTGTTTTTTGGCACTTGTGGTTATCTGGGCATTGAAAAACATCCGAAAATTATTGAAGCAGCGGTAGAAGCACTTCACTCTCATGGAGCACAATTTTCGTCTTCTCGTGCTTATGTATCTTCTCATTATTACGAAGAAGCAGAAAGTCTGTTTTCAAAAATGTTTGGCCGCCCTGCATTGGTAATGCAATCGCTTACACTTGGTCATATTACTGGCCTACCCCTTCTTGTTGGCGATAACGATGCAATTATCATGGATGTTCAGGCACATGATAGCATTCAATCTGCCACAGCCATGCTTAAATTGCGTAATATTAAAATAGATATAGTCCGCCATAACAGAATGGATATTCTTGAAGATAGAATAAAAGTTCTGAAAAACAGATATCAGAAAATTTGGTATTTGGGCGATGGTGTTTATTCAATGCATGGTGATTTTGCACCGGTTAAGGAACTTTATGCACTTGCAGATAAGTACGAACAATTACACTTGTATCTTGACGACATCCATGGTATGAGTTGGACAGGTCCACACGGCACAGGAATGGTTATGAATGCTGTTCCTTACTATCACCGTAAACTGTTTTTATCAACTGGTATGACAAAGGCTTTTGGTACAGCCGGTGGGTTACTTACATACCCTGATGAAGAATATTTTAAGTTAGTTAAAACATGTGGTAAAGGATTTATTTTTTCGATTCAATTGCCACCTGCAATCCTTGCTGCAACTATTGCTTCGTGTAAAATTCACATGAGTGATGAGATTATTCCTTTACAACAAAGCCTGATGGCAAAAATTGATTATTTCAATAAAAAAGCCGAAGAACTTGGTTTATTGGTCATCAGAAAAGAAAGATCACCCGTATTTTTTATTGGTGTTGGTAATCCTAATGTTGGTTACAGCACTGTTTTAAGAATGAAAAAAGCAGGTTTTTTCTTCAACTTATCGGTATTTCCTGCAGTCAGTATAAAACACACAGGCTTACGGATTACTTTAAGTAATCACATTCAGATGGAAGATATAGATGAACTGTTAGAAACCCTTGCGGAAAACTTACCTGTTGTATTCAAAGAAAACAATACCAGTTTCGAACAGATAAGGAAAGAATTTGCCAATCATTAATGCTCAAAGTTTTTCTTTAGTTTCAATATAGGCGACTCAATTAATTTCCACGATAAATGCGAAATTAAAAATGTCAGTGCTATTGATACCATCATTGTCAGCCACCTGTTCGGCATTTCATATCCTGCTCTTTCAACAGAACTGATAAACAATGTTGGAATAACTTTGTGGTATAAATAAATTCCATAGCTGATTTTACCGCCATAAACCACCCACTTGTTCTCCATGAATGTTTTTACAACACCTTTAAACCCTATAACAGCATTTAATACAAGACTACTTGATAGTAAAATCAGACTTAAACATAAAAATGGGTCATTGCGTGGCTTATCATAAGATGTAACCAATGTTAGCAGTATAGCTAAAGGAAGAAGATAAGGTAATGCCTTTTTGAAATATTCTATAAACCGCATACGATACTCAAATCCACATGCCAATAAAGCGCCTATGCCAAGTGTATCCATCTGCGAAATAGGCAATAAAAAAGGATCTCCTCTTAACATAAAATACTGCCTGATGATACATTTAAAAAGATATCCTGTAATAATCATAGTGATTACCCATTTAAACTCTTTACCTTTTGGCAGCAGCAATAATACAAATGGCCATAACAAATAAAATTGTTCCTCTACCCCTAACGACCAAAGATGATTATCAATGGTTCCCTGCCATCCATGAAAATAAAAAAACCAATTGGGTAAATAGGCCAAATAAAATACAATCCAACCCTTCTGCGCAATGTACAATCCAAAGCACTCAAGAAAAATATAACTGAATATTAAAAGATAATATGGAGGAAAAAGTCTGAGAAAACGTTTGGCAAAAAAGTTTTTAATAATAAGTCGTCTTGAAATTACTTTCTCAGCATTTTTCAGTCTCAATAAAATTCCTGTTATCAAAAAACCGGATATAGCAAAGAATATCTGAACACCATAAAAGCCTATAGAGAACTTATAATCAAAATTTAGTTCAGCTAAATAATGATTTAATACCACCATCATGGCTGCAATAAAACGTATTCCATCCAGATGTGGTATATACCGGGTTTGGTGGTCCATTGTTGAGATTAGGCCGCCAAAATATATCGGCTAAAGTTTTCAACAATAAGAATTTGGTAAATGTCCTATATTTAAGGTTGAAGGTTTATAGATTTTCAACAAACTTTCAATGACATCGAAACAAATGTTTCTTTAAAGAAAACTATACCTTTTGTACCGGAAAGCAATTACGCTGCCAATATCCGTTTAGATATAAAAAGCGATCATCAAAATCGCTGATGTTCAATGGTTTAATGAAATATCCGGCTACATTAAACTCATAAGCTGTCTTTACATCAGAATCATCTTCAGAAGTAGTTAAAACACATACGTGAATATCTTTTAAATCAGGATCAGCACGTAATTCGGATAAAAACTCTAACCCATTCATCAAAGGCATATTGATATCTAATAAAATAATATCAGGTCTTTTTATCCTAATATCACTCATTCCACGCAACATCATCAATGCATCAAGACCATTGTGGGCAGTGTCAACCTGATATGGAAAATCAAGTTTAGCGATTGCCCTCTTGATTATCATGCTGTCAACCTTATCATCATCAATAAGAAGTATCGTTAATTGCTTATTCATTAATCGCCAAATATATCACCTAATTATTTCTCTGCAAAAATAAAACAATTTATTTGTCAGTAACGTACAAACACCCTAAGTTTAACACAATTTTCTACACAAATTGATATGGATACACCTGTTGTCAAATGGATTATCAGAAAATTAATGCTCGATAGTATTTATCGTAGTATTCAGGATGATGATATTCTGGCTAAACAACGTTTCAACCTTTTCAGAACCTTTAACCTTGTTGCCATCATTGGTATTGGACTAATATGTTATCAGGCAATCTATGTTTTTCAAACCCAAAAAAACCTTTCATTTATTCTATTAGGCTTAGAGTTGTTACTTATTTTGAATTATTTACTGCTTAATGTTCATAGAAAACTTACACTATCAGTTGTAATTAGTTTACTGTCTTGTTTTGGAGCATTACACTACATAACCTATTTTGCCGGAGGCATCCGCAACTCAGGGATGTTTTATCAGATTGCCTTTATCCTCATTTCATTTATGCTGCTGGGCAGCCGTTATGGCATTTGGTTTACAGTGTTATCTGTTGCTAATATGATTTATTTCTTTTTGATAACTGAACACACTAACTGGGTTGATTATAGTTTCATTGGTGAAACTGCTTCTCTTATTAATCAGGATTATTTGATTACAAGCCTTGTTAGTCTGATTGTAATCAGCAGTCTGATTAACAATTTAGAGAGTAAAAAAAATGTAGTCATATCTACCATAACAGATTCAAGAAACAAACTTGCTATCATCAATAAAGAGTTGAAAAAGCTTTCCTTGGTTGCCAGCAAAACTGATAATGCCGTTGTAATTACGAATGAAAATGGTGTCATTGAATGGGTAAATGAGGGTTTTACCCGAATTACAGGTTATCAATTTTATGATGCAAAAGATCAATCTATGCCAGCATTTTTAAGTGGACCTGAAACCGATAAGGAAAATCTTGAGAAAGTACAAAACAGCATGCGCGAATTTAAATTCTGCGACAGTGAACTTTTGCGTTATAAGAAAGATGGGGCAACAGTGTGGTTGCACGCCAGTATTACACCAATTAGCGACAATGAAAAAAATTCTCGCAAATTCATTTTTATCATGAGTGATGTTAACGAGCGTAAAAAGGCTGAAATACAGTTAAACGAATATTTAAGTGACCTTGAAAAAACAAATAAAGAACTTGACAAATTTGCATACATTGTTTCGCATGATTTGAAAGCACCATTACGTGCCATTGGCAACCTGACAGATTGGATTACCCAAGACAGTGCAGACAGCCTTTCTGATGAATCGAAAGAAAATTTCCAGATTATTAAAGGCAGAGTAAAACGTATGGAACAACTTATTAATGCCATTCTGGAATATTCTAAAGTATCAAAACATAAAGGTACACAAGAGCTGTTTTCGTTTAATGAAATTATACACAATGCTGTTGATTTAGCAGGCACTGACAGCAACTGCAAAGTTGAAATATCTGGCACAATGCCTGAATACTATGGCGATAAAGTTAAATACCAGCAGGTATTCATGAACCTAATCAGCAATGGCATTAAACACAACAACAAAGAACAAAAAAAGATTGAAATCAGTTGCCGCGAAGAAGGTAAGTTTTGGGAATTTATGATTAAAGACAATGGCCCCGGAATTGACAAACGATTTCATGAAAAAGTGTTTGTAATATTTCAGACACTAAAAGCAAGAGATGAATTTGAATCTACCGGAATTGGGCTATCAATTGTTAAAAAAATTGTAGAGGAGGCAGGTGGTAGCATTCGCATAGAATCCACTCCCGGAGAAGGTGCAGCTTTTTACTTCACAGTACCAAAAAATCAGATTGATGCTTCATTAATTACCGGAAAAAATAATCAGCAGATTTCACCAATAGTTTTGTAAGATTTTTGTTTTTCTTTTTGCAACCTGCGCACATATTCATCGTATGAAATATAAAAATTCATTGTGATGAAGCAGAAGCAAAAAAAATCAAACAACCTTTCTAAAGTAAAAAATTTCGACTTTGACCAATATCTGAATTTAAGAAAAGCAGAGCGTATTAAACTCTTGCAGCAAATGGTTGAAAAACTTGATCCGGCTTCAAGAAAAAACTTCTTTAAGAGTTTGCTCCAATATGTTTTGTCAGACGAAGAACTTACTGCTTTGGCGTTTAAAAACAACAGCGGTAAGCAAGAAGTAAAAAAATCAAGAGTTGTAACATTGTCTGATAAAGAAAAAGAAATGCTCGGCCAAATTGCCGACTACTTTCATGAGTTGGAGTTAATAATGGACTTGGATGAGTTACTCATCAATCCCTAATAATCGTTACCTTTCTATTTCTTAATAAAATCCGTCTTTAACTTCTCAACTATTGATGCCACAGCAGGACAAACCAGTGTGTTTTGATAAGTTAAATCCATTATCTGTTTGATATTTTTACGGTCAGTATGCGGATACTCTCTGCACGCTTGTGGTCGCACAGAATAAATTGAGCAATAATTATCATTTCCTAAAAATGGACAAGGTGAATAACTTAGTACATAATGACCATCAGAATCAAGATATAGATATTTAGCTACAAAATCTCCCGGTTTTAATTTCAAATAGGTTGCGATTCGCTCTATATCAACATCTCTGAAAATTGGACTTGTTGTTTTACAACAATTGGCACAGTCCAAGCAACTGAATTCCTTAAAAAATCCTTCACTTTCTTCTCTGAAAAAGTGATCTAAATGAGGCGATTTGGACTTAGAAATTTTTTCTAAAATCTGTTTATTCTCTCGCCTTTTACTTTGCGCTATTGATAAAAACTTCAACATTTCCTGTTTCATGCACAAGCAAAGAAACAAAATTGTGACATTTCCGATTTCAGAAGAAACTTCGTTAAAAAAAAAGTAACTTTTTACTTGTAGGTAGGCATCATTTTTGCTACAATTGTTGCGTCATTTTATCAATTTACAATTATCATTTACCCTATATACAACTTATAACTATTTGCTATGCCCAAAACAATTTTTCTTATTCGCCACAGCAAAGCAACGCGCGAGTATTCTCAAATTAATGACAGCGACAGACCTTTAACAGAAAAAGGTTGTCATGATACTGAAAAGATGAGTTTGATTCTAAAAGATCATACAAACTCTGTTGATTTAATTTTAACAAGTACAGCAGTCAGAGCTTATTCGTCTGCACTAATCTATTGCAAACATCTTGACTATCATCCTAACAACATTAAACTTGAAAAGAATCTTTATATGACAGGCTCAAAAGATATGCTTGCCATATTGAAAAAGTTAGATGAGAAAATAAATTCAGTAATTATTATTGCTCACAACCCCGGCATAGAAAGGCTGGCAAAATTACTTACAGGCATAGAGAGTTTACATTTTACAACCAGCGGCATTGCAATGATTGATTCTAAGATCAAAAACTGGAGTGAACTTGATTCCGGAAGTTGCAACTTACTCTCGTACAGACATCCTAAAGAAACTATTTACAATTAGTTATTGATTGACAAAACCATTCTTTTGCTTTTCATAACTTTATATGTTTTTTTACAAAGCTATATGTAAAATAACTTAGGTTTGGGTTTTACTATTTTAATAAATTTATGAAAAGAAAAATCGAGCAAGTAGCAGTTCTGGGCTCAGGTATTATGGGTTCTCGCATTGCTTGTCACTTTGCAAATGCAGGCTATAAAGTAATGTTACTAGACATTGCTCCTAAAGAATTTACAGACATTGATAAAAAAGCAGGATTTACTGAAGACAGTTTGAAGTTCAGAAATAAAATCACAGATGCTCATTTGCAGACAGCTGTAAAAAGTAACCCCTCCCCACTCTATCATAAAAGTTTTGCTCAAAGAATTTCAACAGGAAATTTTACAGACAATCTAAAAGACATTGCTAACTGCGATTGGATTATAGAAGTTATTATTGAAGATTTAAATATTAAACGCACCTTATTCGAGCAGGTAGAAAAATTCAGAAGGCCCGGTACATTAATTACATCAAACACTTCCGGAATACCGATTCATTTAATGACAGAAGGTCGCTCTGACGATTTTAAAAAACATTTCTGCGGAACACACTTTTTTAACCCTCCACGTTACCTTCCTCTACTTGAAATTATTCCAACGCAATTTACCGATAAGGATGTGATTGATTTTATCTCACACTTCGGTGATCGCTATTTAGGCAAAACAACGGTTTTATGCAAAGACACTCCTGCATTTATTGCAAACAGAATTGGTGTATTTGGTATCATGTCATTGTTTCACTCAATGGAAAAAACAGGTCTTTCGCTTTCTGCCATTGATAAACTTACCGGTCCTATTATTGGCAGACCAAAGTCTGCAACTTTCAGAACAAGTGATGTTGTTGGATTAGATACTTTAGTTCATGTAGCAAATGATGCATATAAAAATTTGCCCAACGATGAACAAAGAAACCTATTTGCTATACCACCATTTATCAATAAAATGATTGAGAACAAATGGCTGGGAGATAAAACCAAACAAGGATTTTACAAAAAAACAAAATCTGCTGAGGGTAAAACAGAAATTCTTGAACTGGACTTAAAAAGTTTAGAATACAAGCCATCAACTAAAGTAAAATTTAAAACAATTGAAAGCACAAAAACTGTTGATGACCTGAAACAAAGATTGCCTATGTTACTTGGTGGAACAGATGAGGCAGCGGCATTTTATCGTTCCATGTTTTTTTCATTATTCACTTACGTCTCTCATCGCATCCCTGAAATTGCAGATGAAATTTACAAGATTGATGATGCCATGTGCGCTGGCTTCGGCTGGGAAATTGGCCCCTTCGAAACATGGGATATTCTTGACGTGCAATCCGTAGTAACACAAATGCAGAAAGAAGGTTACAGCGTTGCCCCTTGGGTGACAGAAATGATTAGTAATGGAATAAATTCTTTCTATAATATTGATAATGGCAAAAAATCATATTTCGATTTACAGACTAAAAAATTAAATCCACTCCCTGGCGAAGGAGGTTTGATTATTCTTAAAAATACTTCAAGCGAAAAAATTGTCTGGAAAAATTCCGGATGCCTGTTACATGATATTGGTGATGGTGTTTTGAACCTGGAATTCAAAACTAAAATGAATACTATTGGCAGTGAAGTTTTACAGGGCATTAATACTGCCATTGATTTTGCAGAAAAAGATTTTAAAGGATTAGTAATTGGCAACGAAGCAGTCAATTTTTCTGCAGGTGCTAATCTGGGTTTGGTTTTTATGCTTGCTGTTGAACAGGAATATGATGAACTTGATTATGCTGTAAGGGCATTTCAAAATACAAATATGCGCCTGCGTTATTGTAATGTGCCTGTTGTAGTAGCTCCTGCGGGACTTACATTAGGCGGTGGCTGCGAAATGAGTTTACATGCCGACAAAGTGCAAGCGGCCGCAGAAACTTATATTGGTCTTGTTGAGTTAGGTGTTGGACTAATACCCGGTGGAGGTGGCACCAAAGAATTAACGCTTCGTTTTTCAGACTCCATTAAACCCGGAGATATTGAAACAAATGCACTGCGAGATTTTTTTATGACTATTGCCACAGCAAAAGTTTCAACTTCGGCATTTGAAGCTTACGATTTACATATTCTTAGAAAAGGATTTGACACCATAACACTTAACAGAAAAAGACTTTTGTCTGATGCTAAAAATGCAGTGCTATCATTAGCTAATGCCGGATATGTGAGTCCACAACCACGACATGATATTCGTGTTTTAGGAAGACAAGGTCTTGGTGTGATTCAGGCCGGTGCCAGCGCTATGCTGGCAGGCAACTACATCAGCCAATATGATCAGATGCTTTCGTTAAAACTTGGATACATTATGTGTGGCGGCAATTTAAGTTCGCCTTCTTTAGTATCTGAAAAATATTTACTTGATCTGGAAAGAGAAGCCTTTCTTTCTTTATTAGGAGAAAAGAAAACACTTGAGCGCATTCAGGCAATTTTAACCACTGGCAAAGCGTTAAGAAATTAATATTTAATCATTTGAAGTAGTATTTAGAAATTTAATGGTTTTCAACAATTTATTGGAAGTCAGCATTTGTTTTTCCTCTGAAAAACAGAAATTAAATGAGTTGTTTATGAATGAAAAACATGTAGAAAAACTCTGAATTTCATTCATGTTTTGATTAAAAATATTTTATTTTAGCCATTTGAATTACCATACCAATCATAAAAGATGAAAATATTAAAACAACCGTTGTTGTTGTTAATCCTCTTACCGGCTTTTGCTTTTGCTCAACGCGAAGAAAAACCACGCTATGCACCCGGAAGAGAAAAACATCGCAACAAGACAGATGAGCTAGGACAGCGGCAAGGTGTTTGGAAATATTATAATGAAGCCGGTGAATTAAATCAGGAAATTGAATATTTAGATGATGTAAGAAATGGGGTAGCAAAAAAATATTATCCATATGGAAAGATATTAGAGGAGATTGAATATGCTAATGGTATTAAGGATGGAGCTTATACCCGATATTATTATAACGGACAGGCTAAGATAGAAGGTGAATATCTGAATGGTAAAAAAAGTGGTCAGTGGACTACCTATTTCAGCGATGGAGAAATTAGAAATTCAGGTCCGTATAAATTAAATTTGAAAAATGGTCTTTGGAAATTTTACGACAGGAAAGGTAAACTTCTCCGACAAACAGAATATAAGATGGGTGAAGACGTAAAAGCACTGGCAGCTGCCAAGGAAGCTGAAGAAAAAGCTAAAAAGGCAGATGCAGCTAAAAAAGCCGCTGAGGCTAAAAAGAAATTACCTCCCGGAGCTAAATTAAAAACGCCTCCACCTGCAACACCTGAAAAGAAATAAATTTCTTTTATATAACCTGTGACCAGCAAAAATATATTTAATAGCAAGTACAAATGGATGCATACATCGTAGCCGGATACAGAACTGCTGTTGGCAAAGCACCAAGAGGTAAATTTAAAAATACAAGACCGGATGATCTTGCTGTTACTGTTATAAAACATCTCATTCAATCTGTTCCGAATTTAGATACAGAGCTAATTGATGATGTTATTGCCGGAAATGCTACACCGGAAGCAGAACAAGGCCTAAATATCGGAAGAATGATTTCTTTGATGGGACTTAATACTGTTAAAGTTCCGGGGATGACTATTAACCGTTATTGTTCATCAGGATTAGAATCCATTGCTATTGCATCAGCAAAAATTCACAGCGGCCTTGCTGATTGTATTATTGCCGGTGGTGTTGAATGTATGTCACCTATTCCTTTTGGCGGATGGAGGATTGTACCAAACTATGAGGTTGCTACCAATCATCCTGAATGGTACTGGAACATGGGGTTAACTGCAGAAGCAGTTGCAAAAGAATTTAAAATTAACCGTGAAGACCAGGATCAATTTTCTTTTCAATCACATCAAAGAGCTATTAATGCAATAAAAAACAATTTGTTTAAAGAGCAGATTGTTCCCGTTGAAATTAATGAAACTTATCTTGATGCCAACGAAAAAAGACAGACACATAAAAGCATTGTTGATACTGACGAAGGGCCACGCCAGGATACTACAATAGAAAAGTTGAATTCATTAAAACCGGTCTTTGATGCTAAAGGAACTGTTACCGCAGGTAACTCATCACAAACAAGTGATGGTGCTTCATTTGTACTTGTAGTGTCTGAGAAAATGCTCAAAACACTTAATGTAAAACCTATGGCACGTTTTGTTTCTTATGCAGTTTGTGCAATAGAGCCACGTATTATGGGTGTAGGACCTGTTTATGCTATTCCATCTGTTCTGAAACGCGCAGGACTCAAGCAAGATGATATTGAACTTATTGAGCTTAATGAGGCTTTTGCATCACAATCTTTGGCTGTAATCCGAACTTTAGGGTTAAATCCGGAAATCACCAATGTAAATGGTGGTGCAATTGCATTAGGACATCCATTAGGTTGCTCCGGTGCTAAACTTAGTGTTCAACTTCTGAATGAAATGAAAAGAAGAAAAATGAAATATGGCATGGTCACCATGTGCGTAGGTACAGGACAAGGCGCTGCGGGCATTTACGAAGTACTGTAAGTCTTATTATTTTTTTGCTGTTACCGCAATTTTAAAATCCATTGGAATGGGATTACAAACACTGTACAAATCATCAATAAATTGTAATCCATAAAGATTCAAATAAGGAAATACATTCTCTATTCTTTCCTGTAATTTACCGTTTGGAAATAATTTTTCAACCACATTTCTGATCTTACGAGTCTCGTCAACCTGCTTTTTCTTAAATGCGCGCAGAAGTTTTTTTTCTGAGGTCATCAAACGTTTCTCTGCTCGCCTCCACTCTGCCTTCACATGTTTATCTAATGTGACATCAATTGCTTTAAAGCGTTGCTCCATCTCTGCATAGCTTCGTTGTATTGCATCTCTTTCGACTTTAAGGCTTAGCTCTTCAACGTACTTTCTTTTCAATGCAATATTGACAACTTGTTCGGTGGGATGAAATAAATCTTTCCATACCAAATCTGATTCATTCAAAAAATTAGCTTGATCTGCATTTACAACCAACATGCCATTACGAAGAACAACCATCGGATAAAAAATATTCAGCTTATCGAAGATAGGTTTTAATTGCAACCAGTAATGCACTTCTGCCGGGCCACCGGTATATGCAATGTTTGGCAAAATTACTTCCTGATATAACGGGCGTAGCACAACATTTGGACTAAATCGTTCCGGATATGCATTCAACTGCTTCTTCAAATCATCACTTGCGAAAGACAAGCCGGAATCTGCAACTTCAAAATTTTCACCATTTCTAACTATCCTGTTACGCTCTCCATCGGCTAAATAAAACAAATTAATTTCTCTTGCATGAATTTGTAAGCCATACTTCTTTTCAAACTCAGAAAGGTTTTTAAAACAATTAAAAGCAGTGTTTTTGAACAAATCATCTTCAAACATTTCAATTGCTTGCTGCTTGAGTCTTTTATCATCTGCATCTATAATTACTAAACCATATTTTGAAAATAAAGAATGTACAAGACTCCTTATAGCATTAGCTTGCGTTGCATTTTTTAAATATGCAGTGTCAAACATTTCTGCTATATCCTGAAAATATTCATTTTTATGTAAATGATTTTTCAATGTTTCAACAACAGAACTCATTCCTTCCGTTGTCATTCTACCTACAGCCCCTTTTTGCTTTGTCTGCCATTCAATTTTGGATTCATCAATGGAAACATGATTCACTTCTGCAAGGTCATGGTCTTCGCTGGCCATCCAATAAACAGGCACAAACTTATAATCGGGATTTTTTTGTGACAGAAATTCTGCCTGCTTAATTACCGTGAGTATTTTATAAATAAAATATAACGGCCCTGTGAAAATATTCAGTTGATGTCCTGTTGTGATAGTAAAAGTATGCTCCTCCTTCAATGATTTAATCGCAGAATATGATTTACTTGTTTTCCAATCTGTTTGAAAAACTGTTTCTGAATACTGATGTTCCAATACTTCGCAAAGGCTGTCACGGTTGGT
>DKKR01000049.1:41929-59850 GCA_002455375.1 Bacteroidetes bacterium UBA6661 | reverse complement strand
GGTTTCACTGTCCGCTTACAATTTTATTTTCAAACTTCATCAAATTCAAACTTGTCAAAATTACTATAAGCGTTACTCCTACGTCTGCTGCAATGGCGAAAACCAAATTGCTGTAACCAATGAATGCAAGGGTTATGAAAATCAATTTTACTGCTATGGCTCCGATGGTGTTGAATTTTATTCTGCGTAAAGTTTTTTGACTTAACCGAATTAAAAACGGAATGAGTGAAAGTTTATCATTCATCAACGCAATGTTGGCGGTTTCTATTGCGGTGTCGCTTCCTGCTGCTCCCATTGCAATACCTACGGTGCTTTGTGCAAGGGCTGGTGCATCATTGATGCCATCACCTACCATTGCTACAAATTTATATTGCTGTAAAAGTTCTTTGATTTTTTCGGCTTTGTTTTCGGGTAGCATATTGCCGAATATTTTTTTGATGCCTACTTGTTGTGCTACATAGTTTGCTGCCTTTTCGCTGTCGCCTGTGAGCATTACAGGTTCTATATTCATTGCTTCAATTTCTTTTAACGCTGCTGCACTGTCAGGTTTTATTTCGTCCATCAATCCTATAATCCCTGCAACCCCGTTTCCGAAACTAACTACTACACTTGTTTTGCCTTGTGATGAAAGTTGCTCTACAATTTTTACGGCTTCGTTGTCTATGGTTTGCGTTTCTTGAATAAAATCTAATTTGCCTACATAAATTGTTTCATCCTCACAAACTAAACATTTTGCTGTTGCCCCTTTGCCCATAATGCTTTTGAAACCTTCGGTTTTGTGTGGTTCAAATCCTTCTTTTTTGCTTGCATCAACTATGGCTTGTGCCAATGGGTGTTCGCTGAAAATTTCTGCTCCTGCGGTGCAAGCCAATAGTTCTTCACGGCTTGTTCCGTTCAATGGAAAAATATCTGACACGATTGGATTTCCGAAAGTGATGGTTCGTGTTTTATCTAATGCAATTGCTTTGATTGATGCAAGGGCTTCAATATATTTCCCACCTTTTACCAATGCTCCTTTTGCAGATGCGTTTCCAATGGCTGCGTAAATGGCAACTGGTGTAGATATAACCAATGCACACGGACAAGCAATTACTAAAAGTGTAATGGCTTGCTGCAACCAATGGTTAAAATCTAAATTCAAAACGAAAACTGGAACAACAAACAGTAAAATGGAAAGTGCAAGCATTACAGGCGTGTAATACTTAGCGAATTGCTGAATGAATTTTTGTGTTTCACTTTTGTTTGCTGTTGCTTCAAATGTTAGGCGAATGATTTTTGAGAAAGTGGTATCAATGGAAAGTTTTGTTGTTTCCATTTCTATAAAACCATTTTTGTTGAGTGTTCCTGCAAACAAATTATCGCCTGTGCGTTTGTCTTTAGCAATTGGTTCGCCTGTGATGGCTGCTTCATCAACCAATGTTTCGCCTGAAATAATTTTGCCATCAAGCGGTATCATTTCTCCTGCTTTCACTTGAATGATTGTGCCTACTGCAATTTTATCAATAACCACATTTGTATTTTCTGATTTTACAAATGCTGTCTTGGGTGCTTTGCTTACCAATTCATCTAATGCCGATTTTGAATTTTCTATGCCAATATCTTCTAAGCGTTCGCCTAATACATATAACACTACCAAAACCGCTGCTTCGGGAAATTCCTTTAAGTAGAATGCACCTACAACTGCTATAAGCATTAAAAGATTGATGTTGCTGAATTGGAGTTTGAAGATTGCTTTTAATCCGTTCCATAAAACATTGTAGCCAATGCCTAAAATAAAAATGGCGAAAACGAAAGGTGCATAAGGCATAGGTATATGTATGCCGATGATGGATAAAACTTCTAAGGCAACCACTATTGTGATTGCCAAAAGAAGAAAGAGAAATTTTTTGTCGTTGATTGGTAGTTTCATTTTATGAATGTTTTTAATTAATGTGCGTGAGCCTCTCCTTTGTTGTTCATTTTAGCCAATATAAAAAATGCTCCGTTCACCACTACTTTACAGTTAGCAGGAATTTCTTTCAGCAAAGTAATTTCACTGTAACCTACGTCCGTAGTGCCTTTGCGAACGGGTATTTTTTCAAAAGTTGTTCCTTCTTCNNTGCATCAACGGTTGCATTTTCCAAACTTACCAATGCTGTAATACTCATTCCGTCAATTAAGCCTTGTTTGTTGCCTTTTACCATTGCGTGAACTGCAACGGCTTTGGTGTTTTGCTCAAAAGTGTTGCTAATGGCGTAAACATCTGCATCATATTCTTTCCCGGGATTATTGGTAAGGGTGAAATGTATGGTTTGCCCAACTTTTAGTTTTTGCAAATCCTTTTCATACACATACAAATCCAANNATCACTATTTCGGCAATGGGATTGTTGGCATCTACATAGCTACCAATGTTTACCATTACATTACTGATAGTGCCGTTTATGGGGCTTGTAATATTTACAACGGATTGAATATTTTCGCTTGTGAGTGAAGCGGTGTTGATACCGATTAACTCTAATTGTTTTTGCAAACTTGCTTTTCGGGCTTTCAAGGTTTTAAGTTCTGCATCGGCTGACTGTAAGTTTTTCAACGCACCTGCGTTGCCTTGTTGCAATTCTTTTTGACGGGTAAATTCTAATTGTGCCAACTCTGCTTTTGAAGAAACGCTTAAAAATTCTTCCTGCATTGTGATAAAAGAATTGTTTGAAATGGTTGCAATTACTTGTCCTTTGCTTACAGTATTTCCCGTTTGCACCAGAATAGATTTGATAACTCCGCCCAATGATGCTGTGGCATTAGCACGGTTTTGATTTGGCACTTTTAAAATACCATTGGCTTTGAGTGAGGCGGTGAGTTGCTTTTTTTCAATACTACCCAACTCTATTTTTATAGATTTCATTTGCTCGGCTGTAAGCATAGCCGTGTTGGAGTTTTCGTGTTCATCGTGAAGCTCGGTTTCCTCTCCGTGCGTTTCTGTTTTTTTGCTGTTGCAGGATGCAAATACTATTGATGTTGCAATGGCTGCTATAAAGATTATATTTTTCATCGTTGTGAATTTTATTTGTTAGTTAAGAAATTGATATTGATAATGGATTGGTTGATTTGATTAACCGATTGCAGATAACTTAACTGCACATCGGTAGCGGTTTGCAAGGCTTGTAAGTATTCAATGTAACCAATGTCTCCACTTTTGAAACCAACTTTGGCAGTGCTGATAATTATGTCAGCATTGGGCAAAGCGGTTGATTTGTAATAATTGTATTGCGACAAATTTTGGTTGTATTGCTGAAAAGCATTTTGCAACTGGTTTTGTAAAATTAGTTTTCCGTTGTCAGCTTCTTTTTGCAATGCTTGCTGTTTATAGTCAAGCGATTTTATTTTTGAAGCGTTGCTAAAAAAAGTAATTGGAATAATGATACCTACATTAAAACCTTGAAAACGTTTGCTACCGTCAAAATTTACATCTGCTCCATTAATACTTTGCACTCCAATTAACGACTGGTTGAAATAACCCACATTAAAATCGGGCAAGGTAGATGCTGTTTCTAACTTTTTGTTTTGTTCGGCAATTATCGCTTGCTGATACAATACTTTAAGCGATGGATTATTCGCAAGTAGTGTCGTGTCAAACGAACTGATTAACACAAGCGGTTGCCAATTATCATTTACTGTAATTGTAAAATCTTCGCTTGTATTCATTAGCGTTTTAAGGGAATTGTAAGCCGTTGCAAAATCTGTTTCGTTTTGTTTGAGCAATTGTGAAAGTTGTCCCCGCTTGGTTTCGGCTGTGGTTTTCTCCAACAAATTTGTTTCGCCTGTTTTGTATCGCAAAGCTGCTGCACTTACAAAATCATTATACAAACTATCTAAAGATTGCAATTGCTTTTTTGTGGTTTGTAAATACTGCAACTGATAAAACCAATATTGAACTTGTGCTTTTATTTCGCTGGCTGTGGCTTGCTTTTGCAATTCACTGCTTTGCAACTCGGCTTTATACAAATCTGATTTTGCAGTAAAATAAGTCGGGAACGGAATACTTTGTGAAACTTGAAACGCCTTGTCCTGATTGATGCTGTTGTATTGCCCAAACTGAAAATTGACATTCGTTTTTGGCAATTCAAACACCGATTTTTTCAAAGTGATAGATGATTGCACATTGAATTGTTGCGATTGAATTTCTAAATTGTTTTTCAATGCTGTGCTTATTGCATCATCAACCGAAATGGTTTTGGTTGTTGGCGTTTGAGCATTTGCCACATTGAATGAAAACAATGCAAAAACTATAATAGCAGTTGCTGATACTTTGCGTTTTGGTTTTCTGATTTTTGAAAACATCACATACAATAAGGGCAATACAAAAAGTGTAAGGAAAGTTGCAGTAAGCAAACCGCCAATTACAACGGTTGCTAATGGCTTTTGCACTTCTGCTCCTGCACTGTGCGAAAGTGCCATTGGTAAAAATCCTAAAGATGCAACGGTTGCAGTCATTAATACGGGTCGCAAACGGATTTTAGTTCCTTCTTTTATGCGTTGGATAATGTCAGTCATTCCGTCTTTTTCCAATTGGTTAAAAGTTCCAATCAACACAATACCATTTAAAACGGCTACTCCAAACAATGCTATAAAACCAATACCAGCCGAAATGCTAAAAGGCATATCACGAATGAGCAAGGCGAAAACGCCACCTATGGCACTCATTGGAATTGCTGTATAAATTAGGGTTGCTTGTTTTACTGAACCAAATGTGAAATAAAGCAACATAAAAATGAGTGCTAAAGCTACTGGTAAAGCAATCATTAGGCGTTTGCTCGCTGCTTGCAGATTTTCAAATGTTCCACCATAAGTGTAATAATAGCCTTCAGGCAATTTTACTTTTTCGTTCAATTCCTTTTGAATATCAGTAACTACACTGGCTACATCTCTACCCGAAATATTGAAACCTACAACAATTCTGCGTTTACCGTCTTCACGGCTTATTTGTGCAGGACCCAATTCCATTTTTATTTCGGCTACTTGCGATAATGGAATTTGAGTTCCGTTTGTAGTTGGAATATACAAATGGCTTACATCTTCAATGTTGTTTCGGTGTGTGCTGTCCAAGCGAACCACTAATTCAAATTTGCGTTCGTTTTCATAAACAACTCCTGCACCTCCACCTGCAAAAGCTGTGCTTACAATNNATTTAAACCATAATTGGCAATTTGCGAACGGTTGTATTTTATTACGATTTGTGGTAGTCCAGCCACTCGTTCAACACTTGGTTCGGTTGCTCCATCAACACTTTGCACTACTGAATTTACCTTATTGGCATAACTTAAAAGTGTGTCCATATTTTCACCAAATATTTTTACTGCAACATCTTGTCTAATTCCAGTCATTAGTTCATTAAATCGCATTTGAATAGGTTGATTTTTTTCAAAGAAGACCCCAGGAATTGTGTTGAGTTTTTCTTCAAATTCTTCTGCCAGTTCATCATAAGAAACATCACGTTTCCAATCGCTTTGTGGTTTCAGAATTATCATCATATCTGTTGCTTCGGGTGGCATTGGGTCGGTAGGGACTTCGGCTGCACCTGTTTTTCCAACTACCATTTTTACCTCATCAAATTCTTTGATTAGTCGGGATGCTTGCATAGAAGTTTCCAAACTTTGAGAAAGTGATGTGCCTTGTGGCAAAATGCAATGAAAAGCAAAATCGCCTTCCTGCAAGGTTGGGATAAACTCACCGCCCCTTCTTGAAAATAGAAAAACTGAAACTACAAACACCGCAACGGTTGCAACTACAATTACTTTTTTGAAACGGATTGCTTTTTCTAATAGTGGTGCATAAACGCGTTGGAAAAAATTCATCATTCTATCACTCAATGTTTGTTTGTGCGAAATAGTTTTTGGTAAAAACGCTGCACACATCATTGGAATGTAGGTAAGCGATAAAATCAATGCTCCGAAAATGGCGAAGCCAACGGTTTGAGCCATTGGGCCAAACATTTTGCCTTCAATGCCAATAAGAGTAAGAATAGGAATATATACAATGAGGATAATAATTTCTCCAAACGCTGCACTGCTACGAATTTTTGAAGCGGACTGAAAAACTTCCTCGTCCATTTCTTTCTGTGAAAGTCTGCCGATTGCTTTTCGCATTCCTAAATGATGCAAGGTGGCTTCTACAATAATTACAGACCCGTCCACAATTAAACCAAAGTCAATTGCTCCCAAACTCATAAGGTTTGCACTTACGCCAAATACATTCATTAAACCCAATGCAAAAAGCATTGATAATGGAATGGCAGAAGCTACAATAAGCCCTGCACGAAGGTTTCCAAGAAATAAAACCAAAACGAAGATTACTATTAATGCTCCTTCAATTAAGTTTTTTTCTACTGTGCTGATGGCTCTGTTTACTAAATCTGTTCTGTCTAAGTATGGTTCTATTACTACATCTTTGGGCAATGATTTTTGAATGGTTGCCATTTTATCTTTAATTCTGCTAACCACATCGGCACTGTTCGCACCTTTTAGCATCATAACAACTCCACCAACGGCATCTACTTCCCCGTTATAAGTCATAGCACCGTAACGAACTGCACTACCAAATTGCACTTCGGCAACATCTTTTATCAGAATTGGAATGCCGTTAGGATTTGTTTTTACAACAATGTTTTTGATGTCGTCAAACGAACTAATCAAACCAACTCCACGAATGAAATAGGCGTTTGGTTTTTTGTCAATGTATGCCCCGCCTGTATTTTCATTATTTTTTTCTAAGGCGGTAAAAATTTCTGGAATGGTAATTCCCATTGCAATTAAACGGTCAGGATTTACGGCTACTTCATACTGTTTGAGTTGTCCGCCAAAACTGTTTACTTCCGCAATTCCAGTTGTGCCGTATAATTGACGGGCTACAATCCAGTCTTGCATTGTCCGTAAGTCCATAGCTGTGTATTTGCTTTCGCTTCCCTTTTTTGGGTGAATAATGTATTGATACACTTCTCCCAATCCTGTGCTAACGGGTGCTAATTCAGGTGTGCCAACACCTTTTGGTATTTTACTTTCGGCTTCTTTTAGCCTTTCGTTTATGAGTTGTCGGGCAAAGTAGATGTCCACTTTGTCGTCAAACACAACGGTAATTACNNATGATTTGCACTTGGTTGTTGGTGATGTCGGGAACTGCGTCAATAGGCAGTTTTGTTGCACTCCACACTCCCCAAACAATGAGTGCAAGTGTCATCAATGCAATGATGAATTTATTTTTTATGCTGAATGCAATTATTTTGTCTAACATTATTTTAATCAGTTTAATGAATGAATACACGATTACTTGCGGTGCGTTAGCACCGTAAGTAGTTTTGTTTTGTTCCGCTGAAAGCGGAACATCATAAATTCATTAACTGATTTTTGGCGGTTGCCAAATAGACAAATACACCTCTGAAACAAATGAGGCGTTGTAAATAGGAAATTTTTCTACTGAAACTGGAACGTGAAGTGCTAAACTGTAATAAGTAAACGAACTGCTGAAAGTCTGTCCGCAGCAAGCACACATACAAAAAGGTGAGCAATTTTCGGTGTCGCTGTCGTGGTTTGAGTGGTCGGTAGTGGCGAAAGTAGATTGGTCGGCACCCTGATATTTACAGTCGTCCTTGTCGCTGCACGGCATAACTGCCAGAGCCAACAAGTAGAAACTGAATATGAGTGTCAAAACTTTTTTCACGGGGCAAATGTAAGTAAAAAATTTGTCGGTTTAGCACAAAACTGTCGGGTGGCACTGGTGCGGTTGGGCAAAATAAAATGTGCTGCAAAAGAGGGTCGGCTTGTGGGAGGCTTTGCAGCTCTTTTTATTTTGCGAAGGGATAGCCAAACGGCTTTGCCGAAATTTGCACTGTCTGTCGGGTTTTGTCTGTCGGTTGATGGTTGCACGGTCGGTTGGTTAGGGTTGCTGATAACGTATTGCAGCTACCAGTAGTGCGGTTTGAAACCGATGTCTACCGAAAAGCTACTAACAAAGATAGAATGTTTGTTGGCATTTGCAATGCAAAATAAATGTCTTTCGCGAAGCGACCGCTATTGCAAATGCTTGCACTTCTGCCCGCATTACTGGTAACTGCTGTTAGCTGCTGGCCTTCTGTCTACCGACTATAATTTTTTCATTTAATTCGAGGTCGAAAGAGTCGAAGAATTCACTATTGTCAATGTTTATATATTTTGTTTCCTCTGTTGGTGTCNNAGAACTTTTCATTTTCAATTTGTCCCTTAACTTTTTCAATGTGTTTTCTTTTCCAATCTTCTTGTCGACCTAATAGAGTACGAAACTTTTCAGCCATTTTGTCGATTGGATACATTCGCTCTTTTTCCTTTTCTAAGTAACCAGCAAGGTCTGGAATTTTAGCAATTCCGAAGTCGCAGCCACAACCTCTACTGGTATTAACTAAATAAATATTCTTGTTTGAGAATTTATTTTTTATGAGTGAAAACTCGTCAGTTATTTTTGTCACCGCAAAATTGGGGTTCGCCTCGTCAAAAGGAATTTCCGTCAAGGGCTCTTTTGTCGCTATGAATATTGTCTTACACATGTTTGTCAGGCTTGCAGCTAACTCACAAATATACGAAACTATTCATTTTTTTCTCAAGCAAGTAATTTTCTACGTTTAAAACCCGAGTCAATTGAAACAAAGTGTCTTAATGCAAAAGCCAACCATTCGCATTTTATATTGTCAGTTTTTAAAACCTTTTCGTATATCTGATTATTAAATACAAAATACGAAGAAAAATCAGGAGTAAAGCATCTTTCAAAGATAAAGTTGGCGTATAGATAACATGTATGCTATTTAAATTAACTTGTAGCCGGATAATGCATTATCAAATCGAAAGTACAAGCATACTTTATTATTCGGGGTACACTACTCTTAAACCTTACAGTGTGATGTAAAATGCCTGAGGGTCATTAAATTTATGAAGGTTAAAATAAACTTTTAGCCTATGGCTGTAACAATCTTATTTGATGATTAAATCTTTTTTATTGCAGCCTATTTTTCGGTGTCACTAATCTTATATGTCTTGTAATACTTCAACAAAAGTTTTTCTTAAACCAGGGTACTGTAAGTGCAAGTCCTTCCTTGACTTTTACCAAAGGATTATAACCGAGATATTGCATTGCCAGACTAATATCGGCCAATGAATTTTTTACATCACCCGGACGTTCTTCCTTAAAAACAGGCTCGATTTTTTTTCCTGTAATGTGCATCAGATGCTTTAGTAATTTATTAAGGCTGATACTTTCTCCCACAGCAATATTGTAAACTTTATTACATGCATCTTTATGTTCGCTGAATAAGGCTCTGATGTTTGCCTGCACAGCATTTTCAACAAAAGTAAAATCGCGCGATTGTTCACCATCACCAAAAATATAGGCAGGTTGATCTTTGAGCAGCGCTTTCATAAAAAGAGGTATTGCCGCTGCATAAGGATTATCCGGATTTTGATTGGGGCCGAAAACATTAAAATAACGCAGACCTATAATCTTCATATCGTAATGCATGCAGAATGTGTAGGCATAAAGCTCGTTCGACATTTTTGAAACAGCATAAGGCGACAATGGATTACCCGTTATGTGTTCGCGCTTGGGTAGTTCGGGACTGTCGCCATAGACAGACGAAGAGCTGGCATAAACAATGCGTTCAATACCCGATTCTTTTGCTGCCCAAAGCATATTCAGAAATCCTGTTGCATTGGCATGATGCGTGGCCAAAGGATTGGCTAACGAACGTGGCACCGAACCTAATGCAGCCTGATGCGAAACATACTGTATTCCTTTCATTGCCTTGAGGCATGTATCAGCATTGGTAATATCACCTTCAATAAATTCAAATGATGGATGTTTCAGAAAAGGTTCGATATTTTTTTTGTAGCCGTTTGCAAGATTGTCAAGCACACGAACTTTTCCTGCACCATGCACTAACAAGTATTCAACAATGTTGCTTCCAATAAAACCGGAGCCACCGGTTATGAGGAATGCTTTGTCTTTTAAAGACTGCTGATGGTAGGCGCGTTCATAAATTGTTTCTTTCATTTTTTGGGGTTATCGTGCATCGTATTGATGCTGGTAATAGGTCATGTATTCACCTGAGGTTACCTGTTGCAGCCATGCGTCATTGGCAAGATACCAGTCAACAGTTTTTTCAAGTCCTTCTTCAAATTGCAGTGATGGTTTCCATCCTAATTCATTCTGAAGTTTTGTAGAATCTATAGCATAGCGTAAATCATGTCCGGGTCTGTCGGTAACAAATGTTATGAGCGATGCTGATGTACCTTCTTTGCGATTTAATTTTTTATCCATCACAGAACAAAGCAATCGTATCAAATCAATATTTTTCCATTCATTGTTGCCGCCAACATTATACTTCTCACCTTCTTTTCCCTTATGAAAAATCACATCAATAGCACGTGCATGATCTTCAACATACAACCAGTCGCGCACATTTTCGCCTTTACCATAAACAGGCACAGGCTTCATGTTTTTAATATTGTTGATGGCTAACGGTATCAGCTTTTCAGGAAAATGATGTGAGCCATAGTTATTGGAGCAGTTAGAAAGTACTACAGGCAAATGATAGGTGTGATGGTATGCCATTACCAAATGATCGGAGCTTGCTTTTGATGCTGAATAAGGGCTGCGCGGATCATAAGAAGTGTTTTCTGTAAAGAAACCGGTGTTGCCAAGAGAACCATACACTTCATCGGTGCTGATATGATAAAATCTTTTTCCTGAAGAAACTTTTTTATCTTTTATCCATGTGTGTCGGGCAGCATTAAGAAGATTAACCGTACCCACAATATTGGTCATGATAAATTCGAGTGGATTGGTAATACTTCTGTCCACATGCGATTCGGCAGCAAGATGAATTACTGCATCAGGATTAATATCGGCAAACAGTTTGTTGACAAAGGCAGCATCGGTAATGTCGCCTTTTATAAAATGATAATTCGATTTTAATTCTATATCTTTCAGGTTAGCAAGATTTCCTGCATAGGTTAGGTTGTCGAAGTTGTAAATTTTGTAATCGGGATAATTGTTTACAAATCTGCGCACAACATGCGAGCCTATGAATCCGGCACCGCCAGTGATAATGATTGTACTTTTTGACATGAGGGTAAAATTAAAAAATTAAAACATAATAAAGAACCTTTAGCTCAGATAAAGTCTGTTCTTCCGGCAAGATACAACTCCCAGTTCCAGGCAGTGCGTATCATATCATTCAAATCGCGTTCGGTATGCCATCCAAGAACAGTGTTAGCCAAAGCAGTATCGGCATAAACAGCGGTGACATCACCGGCACGTCTTCCTTCAATAGTATAATTTAATTTCTGCCCTGTGGTTTTTTCAAATGCATGAATAAGTTCAAGTACAGAAAATCCTTTTCCTGTGCCCAGATTAAAAACTTCGTAAGCAGACTTGTTTTTTTTGTTGAGTAACCGCATTACTGCAGTAACATGTGCTTTTGCTACATCAACTACGTGTATATAATCTCTGATACAACTGCCATCGGGTGTTGGGTAATCATTTCCGAAAACCACAAACTGTTTTCGTTTACCAATAGCTACCTGAGTGATGATGGGCATTACATTAAGTGGCATTGTTGTAGGCAGCTCACCTATTAAAGCACTGTCGTGTGAGCCAACGGGGTTGAAATACCTGAGTGAAACAGCTTGCAGTGTTGATGACTTAACAGTATCTGTTATTATTTCTTCACCAATTTTTTTTGTATTGCCATAAGGCGACTTGGCCGTTTTAACAGGAGCATTTTCATCAATAGGCAATTTATCAGGATCAGCATAAACAGAGCAGCTTGATGAAAAAACAAAACTATTGCACTTAGCCTCAACACAACATTGCAAGAGGTTGATGAGTGAAAGTAAATTGTTATGATAAAACGCTAAAGGTTGTTCAACAGAAAGCCCTACTGCTTTGTGTGCTGCAAAATGCACAACTGCATCAGGTTTATGTTTGCTGAAATAGTTTTTTATTTCATTAGCATCACAAAGGTCAATGTTAAACCATAATGGGCGTTTGCCGGTAATTTTTGCAATAGCATCAACAACTTCTTCTTTTGAATTATTAAGGTTGTCAATAATATCAACATCAAAACCACTGTTCATTAGTTCTACAACAGTGTGTGCACCAATATAACCGGTGCCTCCTGTGACCAATATTTTCATTACATGCAATAAATTTACCGGATTAATATCTCTATATAACGGTCAGGGTGTTGCCGTATTATATTTACAAACTCCAGTATTGAAGATTCTTGATTTTATTTCTTAAAAATCCTTTTATGTCAACAATAACGCCATCGGGCTTACAGATGCTCTTAAAATAATTTTCATCCATTTTAAGATAATCTTTATGCGAAACCGCTACCACCACAGCATCATAATCATTAGCAATTTTTTCAACCAAACCAAAACCATATTCATGCATCAACTCATCAGAAGAAGCATAAGGATCGGTAACTTCTATGGTTACACCAAATGATTTAAATTCGTTCACCACATCAGTAACCTTACTGTTGCGGATATCTTCTACATCTTCTTTAAACGTAGCACCCATCACCAGCACTTTCGATTTAGAAATATCCTTGCCTTTGGCAATCATTTTCTTTACGGTTTGTTTGGCAACATAAAATCCCATGCTGTCGTTAACGTATCTGCCTGAGTTAATTACTTGCGAGTGGTAGCCAAGCTCCTGCGCTTTGTAGGTAAGGTAGTAAGGATCTACGCCTATACAATGTCCGCCTACCAAGCCCGGAAAAAAGCGAAGGAAGTTCCACTTTGTACTGCTTGCCTCAATAACCTCATAGGTGTTTATGCCCATTTTATTGAAGATGATAGAAAGCTCATTCATCAATGCAATGTTGACATCACGCTGTGTGTTTTCAATAATTTTTGCAGCTTCAGCAACTTTAATGCTGCTGGCACGATGCACACCTGCTGTTACAATTGTTTCATAAACCTTGGCAATAATATCAAGCGATTCAGCATCGCAACCTGAAACTACTTTTTTGATTTTTGTGATGGTATGTTCTTTATCACCGGGGTTGATACGTTCAGGTGAGTAGCCTACCTTAAAATCGTTTGGAAATTTTAAACCTGAATGTTCTTCAAGTACAGGAATACAATCTTCTTCTGTACAACCCGGATAAACGGTACTTTCATACACAACATAATCACCTTTTTTCAGCACTTTGCCAATAGAGGTTGAAGCACCAATTAAAGGCTTCAGGTCAGGTAGTTTATGATCGTCAATCGGAGTAGGAACAGCTACAATAAAAAAACGTGCTTCACGAAGTACATCCAATGAGTTAGTGAATTTAATATCACAACCATCAAAAGCCTCAGCAGGTAATTCACCGCTGGGGTCAATTTTGTTTTGCATTTTTTCAACGCGTTCTGCATTAATGTCGAATCCGATTACGGAAATCTTCTTTGCAAATTCCAGTGCAATAGGAAGTCCGACATAACCTAAGCCAATAACTGCAACTTTTGCTTTTTTATCTAATATCTCCTGATACATTTATTTTAAAGATGAAATTTTATTTCTGATTTTTCTATTTTACGAAGTGCGTAAATACGCTCAATGATTTCTACAACTTTTAGTCCTTCAAGGGCATTGGTAGTTATTGAAGTGCGACCACGCAAAACATCTGCCACATTTTCAATGATGTAGTGATGGTTGGCAGCAGAGCCTTTGTAAGCTCCATAATCGTTTGCCGGATTAACAGGGTCAAGTTTAGGCATTGTATAATCTTTGATATGACAGTATTCTACTTCATTCATATACTGACCGCCAATTTTTATAGAGCCGTTTTTACCAATTACGGTAATACTGCTTTCAAGGTTTACATCCCAAACAGAGGTAGTGTAGGCAATGTTGCCCATGCCTCCGTTTACGAACTTAAAGTTTACAAACCCACTGTCTTCAAATGATGTGTTTTGCTGATGTGTAAAATCTTCAAACTTACCTTGTATATCTGTTATATCACCAAACACCCAATACATAATATCTAAAAAGTGCGAGAACTGTGTAAACAACGTTCCACCATCCATGTCGCTGGTGCCTTTCCATCCGCCTTTTTTATAGTAACGTTCATCACGGTTCCAATAGCATTGCAACTGTACCATAAAAATTTCGCCAATGATATTGTTTTCAATAATTTCTTTAAGCCAAACCGAAGGTGGTGAATAGCGGTTTTGCATTACACAAAACACATGCCGAGAAACCTGAAGTGCTTTAAAAATAATTTTTTCGCAATCGGCTTTTGACAGTGCCATTGGTTTTTCGCAAACCACATGTTTTTTTGCTTCTAATGCTTTCAGAGAATGTTCGGCATGAACGCCATTGGGTGAGCAAACACACACCACATCAATATCCTGAATGCTGGTGAGCATGGCATCAACAGACTGAAAAAATGGAACATTAAAGTCGGCAATGCCTACTTCGTTTTCCTGTCTGATGTCGCACATGGCAACAAGCTCACATTCGTTGTTGCGTCTAACCATTTCGGCATGACGCTTACCAATGTGTCCGCAACCGATTACAGCAAATTTTATTTTTTCTTTTTTTTCTGAGCTCATACAAGTGCGGTCTTTCTAAATCTTTGTTACCTGATTATTTTGCAGCAGGTATTTTTCTCCGCTTTCAGGGCACACTGCCATTCCATCTTTATCAAATTTCAGGCGATGACCATATTCACTCATCCATCCCATTTGACGGGCAGGATTACCAGCCATCAATGCATAGTCAGCAACATCTTTTGTTACCACTGCTCCGGCACCAATAAAGGCAAACCGACCTATATCATGCCCACAAACAATAGTGGCATTAGCACCTATGGAAGCACCTTTTTTTACAACAGTTTTTTTATACTCATTCTTGCGGTTTACAGCACTGCGCGGGTTGGTTACATTGGTAAAAACCATGCTTGGACCCAGAAAGACATCGTCCTCACAAACCACTCCTGTATAGAGTGAAACATTGTTCTGAACCTTAACATTGTTGCCCAGAACAACATCCGGAGAGATAACCACATTCTGACCAATGTTACAACCTTCGCCAATGCGACAACCGGACATAATATGTGAAAAGTGCCATATCTTGGTACCCTTTCCTATGGAACATCCATCGTCAACATAGGATGATTCATGTTTAAAATAATCCATAATCGCTTCCTTAACCCGCTGTAATTGGGGTGCAAATTTACTTTTATTTTGATAAGAATGATAGTCTGTTTTCAGATTAAGATGGTCATAATCTTACATTTTTGAGTTCGGCCTGAGTTTTTGCTGCTAAAACCCTACAACTATATAGGGTGCAAGTTTTTCAAAATCTGTCGGTTTAATTATTTTCAAATCGCGTAATTGTTCGGTTGATTTATAGTCGCCATGCATTTTTCTGTAGTTTACAATTATAGTTGCCAGACTGCTGCTGATATATGGATGTCTGAGGCTGTAGGCATCATCGGTATTGATGTTTTTCTTTTGAATGGGCTTTATATTACAAAGTACATAAGGACTGATTTTTTCAAAAACAGAATCCACAATAGAATTGATTTCCAACAACTGTTTAACAGATGTAAAACCACCTAATTTACTACGATAGGCAACAATTGCTGCAGCTCTTCCTGCACCTATGGCCGGCAACAGCTGCCACTCTTCAACATCTGCAAGATTAATTTCAATAGGTTCAATGACCTTTTCTTTTTTAGACTGTATAGAGTCAGCCGCAAATTTTGTTTGATGGAATGCCGGTAAAGTATCAGGTAAAAGCAGATAAGGATAAATGCTGTCGTAAAACGAAGGCGTGATGACAAACAGTTTTTTTACATCGGACCGAATTCTGAATCTTCCTCCACGATCTTCATATTTTTTGATTGATGCAATTTGTTTTTCAGACAAACCTAACTTGGCCCAAAGAGAATCAGCTAAATTATTTGGGTTGAATGAGAAAAGACTTCTTGTAGGTTGTGTAGCATTACTTTCTGAAAGTTTTGTTGAGTCTTTGACATCAATAATAGAATCGGCCTGTAACAAATTCCATTGTGCAACAGCTGAGTCTAAACGACCTGTATTGATAGTGATTGGTGGCTCATAAAATTTAAGTCCATAAAGTGTAAGCAGCAGTGCAACAATAATTATGGACAAAACAATAATGCCTTTACGCTCACTGTAAGTAAACGTGTTGTACTGTTTAAAAATACTCCGTAGGTTATGAAAAGGCGGTTTCTTTTTCACGGTTAAAACGGTAAGTTAATTTTCTAAAGCGAAAATAGTGGTTTTAAATGCTGTTTGTATGCAAGTGAAAAAATATTCTTTAATTATCTGATAGTATAATTTGGTGAATTTTAAAGATATTTGCAGAAAATATTTTTACCATGTCTGTTTTGCCGCCCTGCCCTTTATGCCATTCTATTTATACCTATGAAAATGGTAATCTGATGGTTTGTCCGGAATGTTTTTACGAGTGGAATCCTGAGGAACAACAAGCTGTTTCAGAAGAAACTTCAAGTGCAGATAACGGAAAAGTTTTTGATGCTAACGGAAATGAATTGCAAAATGGCGATGCAGTAATTGTCATAAAAGATCTTCCAGTAAAGGGAGCATCTAAACCTGTGAAAGCCGGCACCAAGGTTAAGAACATACGTTTAGCAGAAGGCGATCACAACATTGATTGCAAAATAGAAGGCTTTGGCTCTATGGCACTCAAATCGGAATTTGTAAGAAGGGCTTAGGATAAAATCAGCTTAGCGCTTTATTATTCACTTTTAGTGACACCTTATTTGCTACAATAAGTTTTGCATAGCCTCCCAATGCCAGCGGGTTATTCTCTGTAATATGCCCTGCAGGAAAATTAAAACATACAGGAAAATCATATTCAGAAACATGTTCGGCAATAATTTCTTCAGCAGTTTTTCCAAATGGAATAGTGTTGTCTTTCATATCGCTCATTGCACCAACAACAAGTCCTGCCAAACTATGTAACTTTCCACAGCGTTTGAGTTGCATCATCATACGGTCAATGTGATAGAGATATTCATCCAAATCTTCCAAAAAAAGAATTTTTCCTTTGGTGTCAATGTCAGAAGCTGATGCAGTTAGTGAATACAAAATAGAAAGATTGCCGCCAACCAATTGCCCCTTAGCATTTCCCATTCTGTTTAAAAGATGTGCTTGAGCATTTAACACGATGCTGTTGCCAAAAAGAAAATCTTTAATCTGCTTTAAAACAGCATCAGGTGTTTTAGGAAAATTTATTGCCATGGGTGCATGCAGTGTAGCTACGTTCAACTGATTGTGTACATGTGAGTGAATGGTAGTGATGTCGCTGAAGCCTATCAGCCACTTGGGATTTATTTTGAATTCCGAGAAATTAATTCTGTCAATAATTCTTACAGAACCATAACCTCCACGGGCAAAAAGGACAGCTTTTATTTTTGGATTATCCAGGGCCCACTGAAAATCTTCTGCACGCAAAGAGTCATCACCGGCAAACTGATTTTTATCAGCATATAAATTTTTGCCCTCAGCAACCTGAAGCCCCCACTGCTGCAGTATGCCAATGGCCGGAGCCATTTCATCGCGGCTTACCTTGCGTGCAGTAGCTACAATGGCAACGGTATCGCCAGCAACAAGTGGAGGTGGAAAAATCATCTGCCTTCGTTTTTTTATCTTTGCAAAGTAAAAGCAGTTTGAGGTTTAATCCTGAGTACGAAATGTTTTTTTTCAAACGTTTTCAGAATATATTCTTCATAACTTTTATACATTACAACTGTTAAACATTTTTCATGTCAAGATATTTAATCACCGCTGCACTGCCCTATGCCAACGGACCGGTACATATAGGTCATCTGGCAGGTTGCTATATTCCTGCCGATATATACAGTCGTTATCTGCG
>DKKR01000049.1:0-41893 GCA_002455375.1 Bacteroidetes bacterium UBA6661 | reverse complement strand
TTTAAAACGCTTTATGATAAAGATGTTTTTATTGAAGAAACCACAGAGCAGTTTTATGATGAGGAAGCCAAACAGTTTCTTGCCGACCGCTATATCACCGGCACCTGTCCGCGCTGCAACAATCCAAATGCTTATGGCGACCAATGTGAAAACTGCGGTGCATCACTCAGCCCAACAGACCTCATAAATCCTAAATCAAAACTTAGTGGCAATACCCCAGTGCTGAGACCAACAAAAAACTGGTTTTTGCCAATGGGTGAAATTCAAAAGTCAAACGATTTTCAGGAGTATATTAAACGATTCGACCATTGGAAACCCAACATTAAAGGACAGTGCAATAGTTGGCTCAGCGAAGGCCTGCAGCCTCGTGCCATGACCCGCGACCTCGACTGGGGTGTGAAAGTGCCTTTACCCCATACAGAAGGGAAAGTGCTATATGTTTGGTTTGATGCACCTATCGGGTATATTTCGGCTACAAAAGAACTTTTGCCGGACAATTGGAAAGATTATTGGCATAAGCAAAACAATGAAGAAGACAATCCTAAGCTTATTCATTTTATCGGCAAAGACAATATTGTTTTTCATGCCATCATTTTTCCGATGATGCTCATGCAGCATGGCGGTTTTGTGTTGCCCTACAATGTTCCTGCCAACGAATTTTTAAATCTAGAAGGAGATAAAATATCAACCTCGCGCAATTGGGCTGTGTGGCTGCATGAATACCTTGAAGATTTTCCGGGTCGCGAAGATGAACTGCGCTATGTGCTTACTTCTATTGCACCCGAAACCAAGGACAGTGAATTTACATGGAAAGATTTTCAGGCAAGAGTGAACAATGAGTTGGGGGCAATTTTAGGTAACTTTGTGAACAGGGTTGTGGTGTTGAGTAATAAGTATTTTAAAGGCAACATGACAACAGATAAAAAAATTTCAGTTGCACCTTTCGACAATGAATTGAATAAATTATTGTTGTCTTACACCAAAGCAATGAAAAATTTTCAGTTCAGAGATGCACAGGCAATAGCAATGGATTTTGCACGAATAGGTAATAAGTACTTGACAGCTTGTGAACCATGGAAAAAATACAAAGCAGAAGATGTTGATAGCGTTAATCAAACCAGAGAGGTACTGATTCATTGCCTTTCATTGATATCAAAAATGGCTGTGTGTTTCCAACCTTTTTTGCCAAATGCATCAGCAAAAATACTTGACATTCTTAAGGTAGATTCTGCAAAAAGAAAACTTGCCTATAATGGTTTTGAAAACAGTATCATTTCGTTAAATGCTATTGTTCTAAATATTAACAGCCTTATCTTATTTCAAAAAATAGAAGACACTGATATTGAAAAACAAATTCAGAAACTTCATGATAAAAAAGTGATGAACACAGAACAGAATCAGCAAGCAGTTGTAGTTGGCGAAACAACCATTGAACCTCAACTTGACGAAACAACTTTTGACGATTTCAGCAAGATGGATATTCGTGTTGCCACAATTTTAGAAGCAGAGCGTGTACCAAAGACCGATAAACTTTTAAAATTGCTACTCGATACAGGTATAGATAAACGAACGGTTGTTTCAGGTATTGCAGCATGGTACGATCCTGAAAAAATTATCGGACAAAAAGTAGTGATGTTAGCCAACCTTGCTCCACGTAAAATTAAAGGTATAGAAAGCAAAGGAATGATATTGATGGCACAGAATAACAAAGGAGAGCTTTCATTTATCACACCTTCCAAGCAACAGATGGACAATGGAAACACCGTTAAATAGAATCAAAATTTATTAATTAATATACAATGGAATTCAGAAAAGAAAAAGACACGATGGGAATTGTTGAAGTTCCTGCAAACGTTTATTGGGGTGCACAGACACAGCGCTCAATCGAAAATTTTAAAATAGCACGCGACACAAATAAAATGCCTAAAGAAATTATTGAAGCATTTGCCTATCTGAAAAAAGCTGCTGCACAAACTAATTTTGAAGCAGGTGTTTTGCCAAAAGAAAAAAATGAATTAATAGCACGTGTGTGCAATGAAATTCTCGAGGGAAAATTGAATGATCAGTTTCCGCTTGTGGTATGGCAAACAGGTAGCGGAACGCAGAGTAACATGAATGTTAATGAAGTAGTAGCCTACCGCGCACATGTAATTAATGGTGGAAGTTTATTGGACGAGAAGAAAGCCATTCACCCCAATGATGACGTAAACAAATCGCAGTCGAGCAACGACACCTTTCCAACGGCAATGCACATTGCTGCCTATAAAATATTGATTGACGTCACACTTCCGGGAATAAAAAAACTCAGAGATACATTGAAAGCAAAGTCGGAGGAGTTTATGAATGTGGTAAAAATAGGACGCACACACCTGATGGATGCCACACCGCTGACGTTGGGGCAGGAGTTAAGTGGCTATGTATCACAACTTGATCATGGTATTAGAGCTATTGAACATACGTTGCCTCATTTGTCAGAACTTGCATTGGGTGGTACTGCTGTTGGCACAGGTATCAACACACCAAAAGGTTATGATGTTAATGTGGCAAAACACATTGCATCATTAACAGGATTGCCATTTGTTACTGCTGAAAACAAATTTGAAGCATTAGCAGCACACGATGCTATTGTTGAAGCACATGGTGCATTAAAAACTGTTGCCTGCTCTCTGATGAAAATAGCCAATGATATTCGCTTACTTGCCAGTGGCCCCCGTTGTGGCATTGGCGAAGTATATATTCCCGACAATGAGCCGGGTTCTTCTATCATGCCGGGAAAGGTAAATCCTACTCAGTGCGAAGCCATGACTATGGTAGCTGCACAGGTGTTGGGTAATGATGTAGCCATAAACATTGGCGGTGCAACAGGACATTTTGAACTGAATGTTTTCAAGCCGGTAATGATTTATAACTTCCTGCACAGTGCAAGATTAATTGGTGAAGTGTGTGTTTCATTTAACGACAAATGCGCCATTGGCATTGCACCACTGCATGACAATATCAAAAAAAATCTGGAAAACTCTTTGATGCTGGTAACTGCACTTAACACACACATTGGCTACTACAAAGCTGCTGAGATTGCACAAACAGCACATAAGCAAGGCAAAACTTTAAAGCAGACAGCTATTGATTTGGGTTATGTTACATCAGAGCAGTTTGATGCCTGGGTGAAACCCGAAGATATGGTGGGATTATAATTTTTGTTATTTTTACGATTAAAATAATAGTTTATGAAAAAGGTTATCATTTTCGGATTTATTTTTCTCACTTCGGTTGTGGCAATGGCGCAGTCGGGTGAGGTATTTACTACAGTGGAAAAAATGCCTGAATTTCCCGGTGGACAAACAGGCTTACAGGAATATCTTCTGAAAAACATCAAATATCCAGAAGAGGCAAGAACCAATGTTGTGGAAGGTGTTTCGTATATAAACTTTGTGGTGTCGTCAACCGGAGAAGTTACCGGTGCCCGCGTTTTGAAAGGAAACAATGAGCAGTTTAATCAGGAAGCTTTGCGTGTTATTAATGCCATGCCACGCTGGCAACCCGGCATGCAGGCCGGACAGACTGTAAGTGTGCAATATACTTTACCTGTACGTTTTTCATTGACAGTGCCTGATAAAGAAGAGAAAAAGCATAAAAAATAGATTAATAACATCATTTTTAAAACAGCTGTCAAAACTTCATTGACAGCTGTTTTGTTTTTTTGTAAATTGTGCTCTCATATTTTAATACAATGAACCGCTTTAAAAATATCCTCATCAATGGAAAACACGGCAAACCTGTTGTGGCCGATATGTTTTTCAATGGCAACAAAGACCCTATGCCTGTAATTATTTTTGCTCATGGCTTTAAAGGCTTCAAAGACTGGGGACCTTATGATATGATTGCAGAATCGTTTGCTCATGCAGGATTTGTCTTTATCAAATTTAATTTTTCGTTTAACGGAACTACACCCGATAACCCGACAGAGTTTGCAGACCTTGAGGCATTCGGACAAAATAATTTCACCAAAGAGCTTGATGATTTGGATACTCTGCTGAACTGGCTTTGGCAGCATCCGCAAAAAGAGCGTTTCGATTTAAACACTATTTATCTCGCAGGGCACTCTCGCGGAGGAGCTATCTCAATAATCAAAGCTGCAGAAGATGGTCGTATCAGCAAGATTGCATCATGGGCATCGCCTATTGAGTTTGGTAAGTATATTTCTCCACAACAGCTTAGTTTGTGGCAGCAGGCAGGAGTCATTTATATTGAAAATGCACGAACCCATCAGCAAATGCCGCTCTACTATCAGCTTGCTGAAGATGCCATCAACAATGCGCATAGAATAAATATTCATAAGGCAGTAAAACAGCTTTCAATACCTCATTTAATCATTCATGGAACAGAGGATGAAACAGTAAGCTTTAGTGATGCTTTAGTCATGCATTCGTGGAATACACGAGCCTGTCTGACACCAATAGCCTCGGCAAATCATAGTTTTGGTGCCGAACATCCTTATGCCGGACAATTATTGCCACCTCATTATCAGCAAGTTGTAAACGAAACAATAGCGTTTTTCAGAGCCTGATATCTCTAAAAATTTCGTTTTATTTATTGCTTTTTCAGTTGTATATTCGCCCCCTCATTTTTAAACCCCCATTATTTAAGACATTATGGCTATTATTGGAAAAATAAGAAGTAAAGCCGGCCTGCTCATAGGTATCATCGGATTAAGCTTAGTAGCTTTTATCCTTGGCGACTTGCTCACTTCTAACCGCTCATTCATTCAGGGAAACACCACAACGGCAGGTGTTATTGGTGGAAAGAAAATTTCTATTCAGGACTTTGAAGCCAAAGTTCAACAGAATATAGAAAACTATAAACTCAGTCAGGGAAAAGATCAGGTTGACCAACAGACAACAGACCAATTACGTGATCAGACTTGGGGGCAGATCCTTAACGAAGAGCTCATAGGCAAACAAATTGCTAAAACCGGATTGGTTGTAAGTAGTGATGAATTATTTGACATGGTTCAGGGGAATGACATTCATCCTCAGATAAAACAGGCATTCAGCGACCCTAACACTAAGCAGTTTGACAAGAAAAATGTAATCCAGTTTTTGAAAAATATGGATAACGATCAGACAGGCCGAACAAGAGCACAGTGGGTAAACTTTGAAAACAGCATTAAAGAAGAAAGACTGAATCAGAAATATTTCGACCTGATTAAAAAAGGTCTTTATGTAACCACTGCAGAAGCAAAGCGCGACTTTGAAGCTAAGAACAAAACAGAATCTGCACGTTATATTATGCTTAACTACAATACCATTGCCGACAGCACAGTGAAACTTACTGATGCCGATTTGCAAAAAGCATATAACGAAAACATTAAAAGTTATGAGCAGCCTGAAGAAACACGCAAACTTGACTATGTGACTTTTGATGTTGTGCCATCTAACGAAGACAGAACTGTAGCAGAAAAATACATTCAGGACTTGGTACCTGCATTTACTGCCAGCACAGACGACTCTTTGTTTGTAGCACAGAACTCTGATTTTCCCGTTGACAACAGCTACCATAAAACAGGAACACTTTCACCTGCTATTGAAGCACAAATGTTTGCAGAAGCTAATGGTTTTGTGTCAGCTCCGTATATGGAAAACAATGCTTTCTATGTTGCAAAATTAGAAGGAATGAAAATGCTTCCTGATTCTGTTCAGGCACGTCATATTTTATTTAAGACAGAAGGAAAAGATTCATTGCATGTTAAAGCTACTGCCGACAGTATTTATAACCTGATTAAAGGTGGTGCTAAATTTGATCAGTTTGTTATGCTTTCTGAAGATCCGGGCTCTGCTATGAAAGGTGGCGACTTGGGTTGGTTTAAACCGGGAATGATGGTTCCTGAATTCAACGACTTTTGTTTTGATAATAAAAAAGGATCGTTAGGAATGGTAAAAACAAATTTTGGTTATCATATTATTGACATTACCGATCAGGCAGGCATGTCAAAAAATGTCAGAGTTTATGTTGTTGGACGTAAAATTGAAGCCAGCTCTAAAACCTATCAGGGAGTATTTGCAAAGGCAAATGATTTTGCAGCAAAAAATAATAATGGCGACAGCTATACTAAAGCTGTAAAAGACGAAGGATTAAATGCCCGTAACATTGAAAATTTAAAAGAAAATGATAAAACTGTTCCCGGCCTTGACAATGCGCGTGAGTTAATACGCTGGGCCTTTAAGGCAAAGAAGAACGATGTTTCAATTCCTTTTGAATTGGGTGATAAATTTGTTGTAGCACATTTAATTCAGATAAAACCTGAAGGTACATTACCTTTGGAAGATGTAAAAGAGCAGGTAGAGGTTGAAGCACGCAAAAACAAAAAAGCAGAAATGCTGATTGAAAAAATCAATGCAACCGGTGCAGCACAAAGTCTTGACGGATTGGCATCAAAGCTGAATATTGCTGTTCAGCCATTGGAAAATGTTACTTTTAATTCTCCATACATTCCTAATTTGGGCGCAGAAATGAATGTTATTGGTACTATGTTCGGAATAGGTAAAGACAAGGTGAGTAAGCCAATTAAAGGTGAGCAAGGCGTATTTGTTGTTCAGGTTACAGATGTAAAAGAGCCCCAGGCACCTGCTAATTTTAATGAAAGCAAAACTCAGGCAGAGCAGCAATTGCAAAACCGTTCGCAGTACGAAACCTTTAATGCATTGAAAGAAAAAGCAAAGGTTAAAGACTACAGAGGTAAGTTTTATTAAGAATTGTAAAAAAGATTTTACTTAAAAAAATAAGGGCTTCGGAACAAAAATCACCGAAGCCCTTAATATTTTTGGGGTGTGAATAAAGAGAAAGTCATATTGTGGTTTAAAAGGCTGGGGCTTGCAGGATTTTTATTTTTCCTGATTAAAGGCCTTATCTGGCTTGCAGTACTTTATGGTGCAGTAGAGTGGTTTAAATAATTGTGCTTAATAAAGTCAGGCATCAACATAGTTGAGAATAGACTTAAAAATTCCAAGTCCATCTGTATTACCCAATAAGGTGTCTGCTGCACGCTCAGGATGCGGCATCATTCCAAAAACATTTTGTTTTTCATTACAGATACCTGCAATATTGTTTATGGCACCATTGGGATTAGCAGCTTCTGTTACATAGCCATTCTCATCGCAATAGCGGAAAAGCACCTGATTGTTTGATTCTATCTGATTTAATGTTACTTCATCTGCATAGAAGCGTCCTTCGCCATGGGCAATAGGAATTTTAATAGCCGATCCGATTTTCAGTGATGAGGTAAGGATGGTTTCATCGGTCTCTGCTTTTATAAAAACATTTTTACAGATAAATTTATGATTGTTATTGTGCAACAAGGCTCCCGGTAGCAGCTGCGATTCGCATAAAATCTGAAAGCCGTTACAAACGCCTAAAACATATCCTCCTTTTGCAGCAAACTCCATCACCTCCTGCATGATAGGAGAAAAACGTGCAATTGCTCCCGAACGTAAATAGTCGCCATAAGAAAAGCCTCCGGGAAGAACAATAAAATCGCATTCGCGAAGTGAATGTTCTTTATGCCATAATTTTTCAACCGGTTGTTTCAATATGTTGCGCAATACAAATACCATGTCCTCATCACAATTGGAACCCGGAAATACTACAACGCCAAATTTCATGTTTGAGTTTTTTACTGACTACAAAAGTAACGATAAAAAGAACTGCTTTAACAATCTTTTTTAGAGATGTTTATTGAGTAAATTAAATTCAAGAAGTTTCTTGAATGATTTTTCGCGTACTGTTTTATGCAATGCCTGAATGTGTTTGGTGGCATGTGTGTCGGTACCAATCAGGTCAACCCATTCTTTTTCTATAAGTTTTTCTGCAATGCGTTTGGCATCGGGACCATAGTATCCGCCAAGTGAGTTTACATTTATCTGCAACAAAACACCTTGCTCGCGCAGACTGCCGTAAAAATCAAAATTATTTCCCCAAAAAGGATAACGCTCCGGATGTGCCATTATGGGTTTGTAGCCGAGCACTTGCATTCTGAAAATTACTTGTAATAGATTATCGGGTGCGTTTACATAGCTGATTTCAAAAAGCAGGTGGTTGTTGTTGCCAATGGTCAACAATTTTTCTTCTTCTAACTTATGTATAAATCCATCGTCAAGATAATATTCGGCAGCAGCTTCAATGGTTACAGGAATATTTTCTGCCTTGATTGCATTGCGCACTTCTTCAAGCCCTGCTAAAATTGTTTCGGGCGTATTGCGATAAAAATCACTCATGATGTGCGGTGTAGTAATAAGTTTTGTATAACCTAATGCATGAAGTTCTTTAATCAGTGCAAGAGAGTCTTCAATCGTTTTGGCTCCATCATCAATTCCGGGAATAAGGTGACTGTGCATGTCGGTTTTAACTTCCAGAAAGTTAGCTGCTGTATTTTCTTTGCGTTTAAAAAAGGAGAACATAATTTATTTCCTGTAAATATTGCAACAAAAGTATAAGAAAATATTGCAAAGTGCATTGTTAAGTGCAATGAAATCAAACATCTTCATGCAGCAGTAAAATTTTTACTTAACGGGCAATGAAATAATAAATTCTGTCCCTTCTCCTTTATCGGAAATCTGATTATTGTCGCCTTTCAGATTTTGGATAATAGCTTTACAGAAACTTAAAACATGTTCTGTGTTTTCAGCAGCAGATTGGTAGTAACCAAAGGTTTAAAAATTTTGGTTTACAGTGTTGACAGGTCTTTGTTCAATCTTTGTAGAAACGTTGCCGGCTTTAACTGATTTTGTAAATTCAATTTTTGAAAGAGGAAATTAAAATTTTATTAAATGTATCATGAGTTTTGAAAGTTTAGCAAAAGAATTATTGGTATGTAGCTTCAATAATTCAACCTCATTATCAGCAGAAAAGATAATGCTCTTCTCTATGAAAAAAGTGTATTTGGCTTATCACCTGAGTTGAATAAGGTTTGGTTTTTATTGCAACTAAAATTTCAAAATAATGTTAAGGCTAAAAAGATTGTTGGAATCAATGAGATGAAAAATGTCATAACTGAGTGTGCCAGATTTTAAAAAAGGCAGAAATACAATCAACAGACAATTTATGTTGTTGAAAACTATGCAATTAATTTTTTAACCCAATAAATACAATAATTCGCCAAACGAAAGGTTTTTATTTATGTTTAGTCAAGTATATTAGCACAGTAATTTTAATCTATGAAACCAATGTTCGAATACACCAAAGAAATCCTCACCAAGGTGAGTTTTGATAAAAAGCTATTCAAAAAAGAATTGGTTAAAGCCATGCGATGGCTGAAGAGTGATGAAAGAAAGATGCTTATGGTTTGGTGTCTGGCAACTTTCGGTCACAAATATTCTGATGTGCTGACAGAAGTTTTCAGAAAGGTTACGCATCAGGGATAGTTTCTGTTATTTTTTCTGATTTAAAAAATCAAGGTTACGCATCAGACCTTTAAAGCCTGTACGATTTAATGCAGAGTCTTTAAATTTTTTTTTAAAAATTTCTTCTGTTAGTTCTTCCCAGTCATTTTGATTCATCTCCAGAAACTCATGATTTGCTTTTAGGTCTTCATGCTGATGCGGTTTTGCAAAGCGATTCCACGGGCACACATCCTGACAAATATCGCATCCAAACATCCAGTTTTTAAATTGGTTCTTAAAAGAAACAGGAATTTCGTTTTTCAATTCAATAGTAAGATATGAAATACATTTACTGCCATCAACAACATGCGGCATTACAATAGCATCTGTAGGGCAGGCATCAATACATTTTGTGCAAGTACCACAATAATCTTTTATTGGAGCATCGGCATCGAGTTCAATATCAAGAATCAGTTCTGCAATAAAATACCAGGAACCTGATTGCGGATTGATAAGATTATTATTTTTTCCTATCCAACCCAATCCGCTTTTACGTGCCCAGGCTCTGTCTAACACAGGTGCAGAGTCAACAAAAACGCGTCCATCAATTGCTCCTATATGCTGTCGCATGTGTTCGAGTAGTTGAAAGAGTTTTTCTTTAATTACAAAATGATAGTCTGTTCCATAGGCGTATTTAGAAATCTGAGGCGCCTCTGGGTTTTGTTTTTTTTCAGGATAGTAATTAAAAAGCAGGGAGATGACACTCTTGGAGCCTTCAACTAATTTTGTTGGGTCTAAACGCTTGTCGAAATTGCGTTCCATGTACGACATGGTGCCGTGCATATTTGCTTTAAGCCATTGTTCGAGTCGTGGTGCTTCTTCTTCCAGAAAACCGGCTTTAGAGATACCACAATGTGAGAAGCCTAACTTTAATGCTTCGGCTTTAACCCATGCTGTTGTCTGGCTGCGGTTCATTGTTTTTTAAGACTCAGAGTCAAACAATGTTCCCCTCTGCTTTAAAGAATTTTTGCCAAGATGTTTAAAAGCTTTTTCTGTTGCTTCGCGTCCGCGTGGTGTACGCATCAAAAAACCTTCCATAATTAAAAAAGGCTCATACACTTCTTCAATAGTGCCTGCTTCTTCACCAACAGCAGTGGCTATGGTGTTCAGTCCTACCGGTCCTCCTTTAAATTTTTCGATAATGGCATTAAGAATTCTGTTGTCCATTTCGTCTAAACCATCAATGTCAACATTGAGAGCCTGAAGTCCGTAGCGTGCAATTTCAATATTTATGGTTCCATTACCTTTTATCTGTGCAAAATCACGAATGCGTCTCAGCAGTGCATTGGCAATACGAGGAGTACCACGGCTTCTACGGGCAATCTCAAAGGCAGCTTCTTCATCAATAGCTGTTTTCAGAATAGATGCAGAGCGCATTACAATGTCTTCTAATAATCGTGCATCGTAATATTCAAGGCGCGAGTTGATGCCAAACCGTGCACGCAATGGCGAAGTAAGCAATCCGGAACGTGTAGTAGCACCGATGAGTGTAAAAGGATTTATTTTAAGCTGAACCGAGCGTGCATGCGGTCCGCTTTCAATCATGATATCAATTTTATAATCTTCCATGGCAGAATAAAGATATTCTTCCACAATAGGACTTAAACGGTGAATCTCATCAATAAACAACACATCGTTAGCTTGCAGGTTGGTGAGTAAGCCTGCAAGGTCGCCAGGTTTGTCAAGTACAGGCCCTGAAGTAACTTTTATTTTTACGTTAAGTTCATTTGCAATAATGTTGGCTAATGTTGTTTTGCCCAAACCGGGAGGACCATGGAGTAAAACATGATCAAGCGCTTCACCACGCTGCACAGCTGCTTTTACAAATACAGTAAGGTTTTCTGTTACCTTGCGCTGACCTGCAAAATCATTGAAGCTTAACGGCCTTAATGCCCGTTCTATTTCTTTTTCGGCTGTACTTAAATTTTCACTTGCCGGATCAAGATTTTTATTGATACTCATGTACCACAAAAGTAAAATTTTTGGGAGACATAGAAAGCATATAAGTTGCCTAAATCCTCAATTCACTTTGTGCCGTATGATGTAACCGGTCTTTCTAAAATTGTGGTATTTATCAGACATTTGAAACAAAATGGCAAAAAGATGAAGAGGGAATAGTAAATGAAACAGAGATTTATTATTTTTAGACAACGTATTTTTATCAGAAAACGTCTTGATAATATTGTTGTTATGAAAAGTATAATTGCAATACTTATTTTTATTCTGCTCTGTAATACAGGTCAGGCAACTCATATTATGGGTGGCGAGTTTACCTATACGCTTATAGGAAGTGTACCACAGCAACAGAAAAAGGTTTACAAGATAAGTCTCAATTATTACCGCAACTGCGATACTTCGGCTGCACAATTTCAAACGTTTTATGATCTTTATATTTGTTATGACTCTTCCAACACCAACTATAAAAGATTATATACGCAAATTTCGCTCGATAAGATAAACACACAACCGGTAACACTTCCGGTATTAGACACAACTTGTTATTATAACAACAATTGGTGTGTAGAAAAAGCATACTATGAAGCAACAGTAATATTGTCGGAGGATACAACCTGGCACTTGTTTTTAAATGATGGGGCACGAAATGTAAGTATCAATAATCTGATTCAGCCTGATAGCACAGGTATATTTTTTTACAGCATGATTCCGGCAGGTATTTCTAACTCCACACCACAGTTTTCGAGTTTGCCCACACCTTTCATCTGTAATTTGGATACAGTTCAGTTAAGTAACCTGGCATTTGACAGTGATGGAGATAGTTTGGCCTATAAATTAGTGAGGCCTTATGGCAATTTAGGTGTAAACAATTTAATGACCTATCAGGATATTAATTTAAACTTATACTTTTTATTTCCGTTACCTACGGTCATTTACAGCCCGGGTTATAGTTACACAAGTCCTTTTGGTGCAGGAGGCATTTGTAGTTTAGATTCACAAACCGGACTGCTGACCATCTCTTCACCCAATCAGGGATTGTATGTTTTGACTGTTGAAGTAGAAGAGTACAGAAATGGAACACTGCTTTCCGGAACAAGGCACGACATGCAGGTGATAGTTGCGGCATGCTCCTATAACACGGCACCACAATTAACTTCACCTGTTGTTTTAAACTATCAGATTGATGAGGGTGATTCACTTTGTTTTCCACTTACATTTGCTGACGCTGAAAACAATCAAATAAACATTTCGGCAACAGGCAATCTTTTTGATGCAGCACTCAACAATCCGCCTGCCTTGTTTGTTGTGAATACAGCACCAAACAATAATACAGCACAGTTTTGCTGGAAAACAATTTGTGGACAGGCAGCTCCGTTTCCCTATATGTTTACAGTAGCAATAACAGATAATGGTTGTCCTTCAAAAACAAACACCTATGTTTTTACTATACTCGTAAAATCAATTTCTCACAACCAACTTCCATCCATTACGCTGAGTATGTTTCCTGATACAGCAATCTGTACAGGAACAGCCATTCGGTTTAATGCTACTACACAGTTTGCAGGAAATAATCCAACATACCAATGGTATATTAACGGACAAGCAATTTCTAATAATTATCCTGACTATATTACGAATCAACTTAACAATGGTGACAGCGTCTCGGTGCAACTCATCAGTAATTCTATTTGCGTAATCGATTCCGGTGCAATTTCCAATACACAAGTTGCAACAGTGTTGCAGCCTACCGTTGCTTCATTCATTACAAACACTGTTTCGGTAAATAGCATCAATGCGCTACAACAGTTTACCAATCTATCGGTGGGCAACACCTATAATTACTGGAACTTTGGAGACAGTACACAGTCTGTTGATATAAGTCCACAACATGTTTATGTAGGCAGTGGTATTTATCTGGTGCAACTCATTACGGTTAGTAGTGATGGCTGCCGTGATACAACAGAAGTACCGGTAGATATCAAAACAACAATGAGTTTTTTTATTCCCTCCTCATTTACACCTGATGCCAATGGACTAAATGATTGGTTTGCTCCAATTGGAGCAGAAATGCAGGATTATACGCTTCAGATTTTTAACCGTTGGGGACAATTGCTTTTTTCAGAAACTGGAAAGCCACAATGGAATGGCCGTTTTAAAAATCAACTGCTGCCTTTAGGAACGTACATATATTCCATTCGGATGAACAATCCAACAGATCCCATTATTAAAACAGGAACAGTAATGTTGTTGCGATGAACATTTTTATTTTACATGGATTGCGCAAATGTAGATTTGAAAAAAGCAACATTTTGTTTCCACACAAAGCGTATAAAAGCACATCAAGTTCTGCTACCTAATTGTACTAACAGTAACATTTTGATAAGTTGACGATAAGCAACTGCTAAGCATGTTACCGCTATTTATTTTTGTATGACAAAAAAGTAATTATGTTGAAGCGTTTTGTTTGTATAATATTGTCACTATTGACTTTTACAGGTGTGAAAGCACAGGATAATAAGACAGAAAAGAAAGACAGTATTGAACATCGTATTTTGCTTATTCCCTACGACCCACGTTTTTATTTGTCTGATGCCGATAAAGATATTGCTGAAGAAACCCGAAAAGACCCCGAAACAATACGTAATTATTTTCACAATCGCAGCGAATGGTTTACCTGGCGTGAATTAAAGAGACATTATCCTACAATTTCACTCTTACAGAACGACACCGTTCCTGCCTATATTCAGTCAGCAGGCGATTTGTTCAGCCAAACAGCATTTGATTATGCCACACCTATTACGCGATCACCCGAAAGTTTGATGAATGCAACATCAGATAAAACACTTACCGATTCGCGTACAGCAACCAATTATCTGAATACTGATATACACAACCGCTACATGAAAGCCGATATTCAGAATAAAAAAGTATTAGCCGATTTGAGTGAGCGATTCAATACAGACCTTTTTGTTTTTCTTACACAATTTGAGATTAAAACCAATTATAAAAACTGCTTGGATATTGCCAATAAAGTATATGAACGTGAAATCAGACTTCATTTTACCATCTATGATAAAACAGGAAAACTAATCAATGGAAACTATGCCATTGCTGTAATTCCATCAAACGTAAATCAGATGGACGAAATTATTTTAAAGTGTTTTCCTTTGTTGGCAAAAGGGATTGCAGCATCATTATGAGGTAATATTTTTAATTATTTGTTATCCGGATGTTATATTTTACAGCCTTTGTTCTACATTCGCAACTTCAATTTATTCAAACATGAGAAAAAGTTTAACACTAAGCACAATATTTGTAATTCTGCTAGGGGCACAAACGTTGGCAAGTAATTTCTGGACTGTTAAGTCAGAAACGCAAGAAATGCTATCAGGCAAACGTCAGATTGTTCCTGATAAATATATGGTTTATACACTTGATGTACAAGGATTGAAAAATCAATTGCTCAATGCACCATTAGAGTTTACCATGGCAGCAAAGCAATCAACGGTTGTTATTACATTACCTATGCCCGATGGCAGTTGGAATAGCTTCTCTATGGTAGAGTCGCCCATTATGCAACCTGAACTGGCAGCTAAATATCCATTTATTAAAACATATTCAGGCAGTGGAATTAACAACCAACCTTCATGGGTTCGTATAGATTTTACACAATGGGGATTTCATGCATTAATTAGAACAGCAGAAAACGATATTTATATTGACCCTTATTCCATGCAAACAACCTCTGATTATTTAGTTTACTTCAGAAAAGATTTTACACAATCGCAAAGTAGTATGGTTTGTGAATTTGACGACTTACAACAAGGTCAAGGTACAAATAAGGCATTAACAAACTCTTTGCCTGCTATGAACCGTTCCATAGGAACAAATTTACGTACCTATCGTTTGGCATTGGCCTGCACCGGTGAGTATGCTGCATATTATGGCGGAACAAAAGCAGGCGCATTGTCAGGAATGGTAACATCTGTCAATCGTGTTACAGGTGTTTATGAATCGGAAGTAGATGTCAGACTTAATTTAATTGCTAACACTGATACTTTAATTTTTCTTGATGCCAACACCGACCCTTATACCAATAACAATGGCGGAAGTATGCTGGGGCAAAATCAATCCGTAGTAAACTTTTTTATTGGTACCCCCAATTACGATATTGGTCATGTTTTTAGTACTGGTGGCGGAGGCATTGCCTACTTAGGTTGTATCTGTAAAACTGCAGATAAGGCCAAGGGTGTGACAGGATCATCTGCTCCTATCAATGACCCTTTTAATATTGACTATGTTGCTCATGAAATGGGACATCAGTTTGGGGGCAATCACACATTTAATAGTGTAACAGGAAGTTGCCAGGGTAACCGAGAAGCAAGTGCAGCATTTGAACCCGGTAGCGGTGTAACCATTATGGGTTATGCGGGTATTTGTGGTTCTGATGATTTGGCTGCACACAGTATAGCTTATTTTCATACAAAAAGTTTTGATGAGATTGTTGATTATTCAACCTTGTCAACAGGCAACTCTTGTCCTGTAAATACTATCACGTTTAACAATGCACCTACTGTTAGTGGCGGAGGCATATTTAATGTTCCTGTAGGCACGGCATTTAAATTAGATGGCTATGGCAGCGACCCTGATGGTGATTCCATAACTTTCAGTTGGGAGCAGTTTGATTTGGGTCCTGCAGGCGCATGGAGTTTACCAACAGGTAATGCACCAATGTATCGTAGCTATGCTCCTTCAACTTCAGCACTACGTTTGTTTCCAAAACTTTCTGTATTACTTAATCAGGTAAATGCCAAAGGTGAGTTGATAACATCTTATGCCCGCTCTTTACATTTCAGACTTACAGCAAGAGATAACAAACCCAATGGCGGAGGCGTAACTTATAACGATACAATTACAACAGTAAATATTGTTCAGACTGCTGCACCTTTTGCCATTACCTATCCAAATGTAACAGGTATATCATGGCCTGCTTTAAGTACACAAACAGTTACATGGGAAGTAGGAGGCACAGATGCTGCACCATTTAATGAGCAGTTTGTAAATATCTACCTTTCGATTAATAATGGAACAACCTTTCCCATTACAATTGCAACCAATGTTGCCAACAACGGCAGCTATACTTTTACTGTTCCCAATAACCAATCTAATATTTGCAGAATGTGGGTTGAAGGTGCTAGTACAGGTTCTATATTTTTTGATATTAACAACAAAACATTTACCATTACAGCACCTGTTGGAATTAATGAAGTCAACAGCTTGAGTCAGCTTACCACCTATCCTAATCCTGCGGACAATGAGTTGTTGGTTTATATAGGTAACAGTAATCATGGCGAATTGAGTTTACGTTTATTCAGTGTCAACGGACAACTTGTGTTGTCACAAACAATAGCAGCTAAAGATGCTGCAGCACAGGTTGCGTTGAATGTAGCACAACTGCCTGCAGGTTTATATTTTCTGAAGGCAGAAACAGAAAACGGAACAGCAGAACGTAAAATAATTATTAAGTAAAATACTTTGATAGTAATTCAAGGGCTGTTCACAAAAACAGCCCTTTTTTTATGTTTTAATTTTCCGACTTAAGTAAAGTTCAAATTAACTACTTTCGCATATCACATAAAACAAAAAAGGTGAAGCCATTTTTCAAAGCTGTATTCACGTTCTTATTTACCATTACTATATTGCATTCTGCAGATGCACAATTTTATCAGGGCTCGCAGTTGTCTTTTGGAAAAAACCGTGTACAATACAATGATTTTTACTGGACATTTTACAGATTTAAAAACTACGATGTTTATAATTATGTAGGAGGAAAAGAATTAGCCACCTATGTTGCCGAGCAGGCACAGAATGAAATGGATGCCATGGAGCGCACTTTGGATTATCGAAGTTCGTCACGTTTTCAGATAGTGGTTTTTAATAAACTAAGCGATCTTAAACAGACAAATATCGGACTTGAATTAGATGATCAGACGTATAATATTGGTGGAATGACAAAGGTAATTGGGAATAAGGTTCTCATTTATTTTGATGGTAATCATCAGCATTTACAAGAACAGATTCGTGCCGGCATGGCCAGAGCCTTGCTTGAACAGTTGTTTTATGGTGGAAACATCAGAGAGCGGTTACAAGCTTCTATTCTCCTAAACCTTCCACAGTGGTACACACAGGGCTTGGTAACCTATCTTTCAAAGGGATGGACATCAGAAGATGATAACAAACTGCGTGATTACATCATGACTGAAAAAAAACCGGTCTTGAATAAACTCATAGAGCGTGATGAAATTTTTGCAGGTCAGTCCTTATGGCACTATATCATCACAACTTATGGAGAAGCATCATTAAGTAATTTGGTTTATATGACACGCATCAACCGCAGTCTTGAAAGCGGTTTTGTTTTTGTGCTTGGTGTTCGTTTGAAACAACTATCTGCAGACTGGTTAAGTTATCACACAAAAAAATATCAGGAATTTGAAAAGAACAAACTCCCTATTGCAGCAATACCATTAAAAATTAAAGAAAAGAACAAGCTAATCTATCAGGTAAAATCAGACCCTTTTGGAAACAGAGTAAGTTATGTAACCAATAAACGTGGTCGCTACAAGGTTAAAATCGCTGATGCGAAAACCGGTAAACGTACTTGCGCTGATAGAGGAGGATATGTTTCACTGACAACAGAAAACGACCAATCATTTCCTGTTACAGCCTGGCATCCGTCAGGAAAAATATTAGCTATTGTTAAAGAGCAAAAAGGAAATATTATTCTGAATTTGTTTAATACAGAAACAAAAAAGTCAGACTTTTCAGAGATAATGAGTTTTTCAAAAATTCTGAGCATGAACTATTCTCCTGATGGGTCAAAGCTATTGATGTCTGCTGTACAGAAAGGGCAAAGTGATATTTATGTATTTAATGTGCGTGGCCGAAATTTCGATCAGATTACAAACGATGTGTATGATGACTTGTATCCACAATATGATATTTCAGGCAGCAAAATAATTTTTTCTTCAAACAGAAGTAATGATACCTTAGGTGTTGACGTTAAACAAAATCCGCCACAGAACAATTTTGATCTTTTTATGGCAGACCTCTACAATAGAGAGGGAAATTTATTGCGTATAACACATTCACCGGAAGATGAGACTTTCCCTGTAATGAGTGATTCGCTGCGGATATCTTATCTGTCAGATAAAAATGGAGTCATCAACAGATTTGTATCAGAGATGGATAGCACCATTAGTTTTATTGATACAACAGAACACTACCGATATTTTTTCAGACATTATGCTTTAACCAATAGCAACAGAAATATTCTGGAACAGGATTTTTCTGCCAGAAAAAATAAGTTTACAGAGTTAGCGGTTAACAATGGCAGATACAGAATTTATCTGAAAGACAACATGCCTTTTGATAAATCAAAAACATTTGATTTAAGTTATGTTTCACAATCAGTTTTTAAACCAAAGCCTGAGATTACAAACCCTAAAACTGTAGAAACCCAAACACGTATTGTAACAAGTGAACCTTCACACAAGAAAGACAGTGCAGCAATTGATGTTAGTAATTATGTTTTTCAAAGTGAGTTCAAATCAAAGAAGAAGAAAGAAGAACCGATAGAAAATAAATCTGTGGCTACAGATACTACTAAAATTGTGCAGGAACAAGTAAAGTTGCAACCGGATAGCAATGGAGTAGAATTAACGCCAGACTCTGCAATTTTCAGAATGCCAAAGCAACGCAACTACGATATTTCTTTTTCATCTGACTATATACTTACGCAGCTCGACAACAGTTTATTCAACACTACATATCAACCTTACACTGGTGGTGCCGTTTATTTTGATCCCGGAATGAATGCATTGTTCAAGATTGGAATGAGCGACCTGATGAATGATTACAAAATCAGTGGAGCGTTTCGCATTGGATTCGATTTCAATAGCAATGAATATTTGTTGATGATTGAATCTTTGAAAAAAAGAATTGATAAGCAGATACTTTTTTCGCGTCAGTCAAAATTGTTTTCTGTTTCAGATCTCGATGTGTTACGTACACATACCTATAATTTAAAATATTCAGGTAAGTATCCATTCAGTGAAATTTCTGCAGTTAAAGGAACTATTGACGCACGAATGGATAAAACTATTTATGTTGCAACAGAGAAAGCACAATTAGAGAAAAGTGATATAATTAATTATTGGGCAAGCATAAAAGGAGAGTATATTTTTGACAACACCATCAATAAAGCATTGAATCTTTATAATGGTACGCGTTTTAAAATTTTTGCTGAAGCGTTTCGTAAAATCAACAAGCCCGAAAAAATGGTTTATATCATTGGTGCAGATTTTCGCCACTACGTTAAAGTACACAGACAAATTATCTGGGCTAACCGTTTATCGGCAAGCACTTCATTAGGCAAGCAAAAATTGATTTATTATTTGGGTTCTCAGGATAATGTTATTGTTCCCGGTAATAATTTTAATAATGAAATTAGTGTTGACAAGAACGAAGAGTATGTGTTTCAGACATTAGCTTCACCCATGCGTGGTTTTAAACAAAATATCCGTAACGGCAGCAGCTTTGCATTGTTCAATTCGGAATTGCGTATTCCCGTATTTCAATATTTGCTCAACAGACCAATCCGCTCAGACCTGATTCGTAATTTTCAGGCAGTAGTATTTTTCGATGCAGGGACGGCATGGTCAGGCGAATCACCATTTTCTGACAAGAACGGATTGAATGAAGAAGTGATTGGAGGTGGTGGTAGCAACCCGGTAACAGTTACTGTGATTAAACAAATACAACCCATAGTTGGTGCTTATGGCTTCGGATTTCGTAGTCGCATATTTGGTTATTTTATTCGTGCCGACTGGGGTTTTGGAATTGACGACCGTCAGGTGCAGAAACCATTATTCAATCTTGCTCTTGGTCTTGATTTCTGATTATCGCAAAACAAATGTGCGATAGCTGTCTAATTTTATCAGAATAAATAAAAGGATTGTAAATCCCCATAAGGATGAGCCGCCATAACTGAAAAAAGGCAGAGGTATTCCTATTACGGGCATCAGACCAATTGTCATACCAACATTTACCATAAAGTGAAAGAATATTACTCCGGCAACACCATAGCCATAGATTCTTGCAAAAGCTGACTTCTGCCGCTCGGCAATGAAGATAATCCTATAGAGCAATGCCAGAAACAATAACACAACAGTTGTTGTACCAACAAATCCCCATTCTTCGCCAACAGTACAAAAAATAAAATCAGTACTTTGTTCGGGCACAAAATTATATTTGGTTTGTGTTCCTTTTAAGAAACCTTTTCCTGTCAACCCACCCGAACCAATTGCAATTTTACTTTGATTTACATTGTAACCGGCACCTTTAAGATCGTCTTCCATTCCTAAAAACACCTGAATTCGTTTTTTCTGATGGGGTTCTAAAACATGATTAAACACATGATCAACACTTACAACGACACCAATACAAATGGCGACTAATCCTGCAACAACAAAAAAAGTTTTCCATTTACGAAATAATAAAACAATTATTGTTGCAAGTATCAGCAGCGAGGTGACGAGTATCATTTTTGGTACTAATAATGAAACCACAAACAATACTGCAGCAGAAATACCAATCATCAGCAACCATCCCGGAATAATTTCTTCACGATAAAGAACAATACAAAAGGATAGAAATACCAAAGCCACACCGGTTTCATTTTCTAATAGAATGAGTAGAAGTGGAAAAAAGAAAATTGCTACTGCAGAAATACGTGTTCGCCAGGTGTTTTTCTTTAATCCCAGAGGGCTTAAAAATTTTGCAATCATCATTGCCGTAGCAAATTTTGCAAACTCTGCAGGTTGAATTCCAAAGTCGCCAAAGCGGAACCACGACTTACTGCCTGCAACTGTATGACCGAAAAAAAGTACAGCAATCATAGAAATTATACTGATTGCATAAATAACTCCGGCAAAGGCATCATAAAATTTTCCATCTATTATCAGAATAAAAAAAGCAATTACAAGTGATGTCAGTATCCACATCATTTGTTTGCCATAGTTTTGTGAAAAGTCGGTTATTACACTATGTTCCTCATTATAAACTGCTGCAAAAATGTTTAACCAGCCGGCAATAACCATAACCAAATAAAGCAGCACCAGCAACCAGTCTATATTCTGAAAAATACTTTTCTGCTTCCTCATTTTTTAGTCATCTAAAACAGTTGAGTCGTTTGCCATAGGCACTATCACTGCATCTAACATTCGTTTTTCAAGATCCGGACGTTTTATGGTTCTCAATAAATATTTCTGAACCATCAAACTTGCAATTGGTGCAGCAAAATGTGCACCCTGACCTGCATTTTCTACTAAAACGGCAACAGCAATTTTTGGATTTTCGCGTGGTGCAAAGCAGAAAAATACAGAGTGGTTTTTTCCATGTGGATTTTGTGCCGTTCCTGTTTTACCACACATTACCAAACTGTCAACACGCGAACCACGGGCTGTTCCACGTTCAAAAACCCATTCCATTCCATCTTGTATGGCATTAAAATATTTTGGATCAACCATCGTATAATTTTTCTTTTTAAAAAGCTCAGGCAGATAATGTTTGTATCCGATTTCTTTTACAATATGAGGCACATAATAATATCCTTTATTAGCTACAATGCAAGCTGCATTAGCCATTTGCAATGGTGTAATACCCAATTCACCTTGTCCGATTGCTAACGAAATAATAGTTGATGATTTCCATCGTCCTTTTCCAAAGAAACGATTGTAGTAATCAACCGTTGGAACATTGCCTCGCAACTCATGGGGCATATCCACATCAATTTTTTTACCAATGCCAAAGCTTAGAACATAATTTCGCCATGCATCAAAAGCATCTTCAGTTCGGTTGTATTTTCTGTTGTCTATTACCCCTCGAAAAGTCTGGCAGTAATAGGAGTTGCACGAAACGGCAACTGCAGTACGTAAATCAAGAGGCGAGCTGTGTGGGTGGCAGTGAACAAAAATATTTCCAACCCTATAACCACCTGCGCAGCTGAAATAAGTTTCAGGAGTGATTACCTGCTCCTGCAAACCAATGAGAGAGTTAATTATTTTAAATGTTGAACCGGGAGGATAATAGGCCATCATGGCACGATTAAAAAGTGGTTTATCCTCATCTTTTAATAAGCGGCCATAGTTGCGTGAGCGCTCTCTTCCCACCATAAGGTTAGGATTGTATGTAGGGCTGTTCACCATAGCAAGTATTTCACCTGTTGAAGGATCAATGGCAACGGCACTTCCTCTTTTATTCTGAAACAATAACTCTGCGTACTCTTGTAATTCTGCGTCTAATGAAAGTTTTAAGTTTTCACCGGATATTGCAAGCGTATCATATTTTCCTTCTTTAAAACGTCCTTTCTCACGATTGAAATTATCAACCATCATGTATCGTGTACCGCGTCTGCCTCTTAATTCTTTTTCATAACTCTGCTCAATACCACTGATGCCAATATAATCGCCCATTTGGTAATAGTTGTTTTTTGCAGTCACATTTTCATCTACCTCACCAAGATAACCCAACAAGTGTGCTGCTGTGTTGTAAGGATATTTTCTGATGGTTCGTGGTTGAACACTAAAGCCTTTGTATTTAAAAAGCTTTTCCTGAAGTGTTCCGTAAGTTTCTGCTGAAATTTGTTTTTCAAAAATTGATGAACGATAGGGAGAATAGTTTTTTGCTTTCTGAAATTTCTTTCTAAAATCTTCAATACTTATTTTTATGATGGAACAAAATTCTGCTGTGTCCATTTCTTTGACTTCGCGTGGTGTTATCATTAAGTCATAGACGGTCTGATTAAATACCAACAGTTTTCCATTTCTGTCATAAACCAATCCTCTTGAAGGGTAGTCAATTATTCTGCGAAGAACATTTTCATCTGCCGACAACTTATATTTATCTTCAACAACCTGCAAATAGAACAAACGCCCGATATAGGTAAAAGCCACCAATGAAATGGTAATGAGTAAAACTAGGCGTTGTGTGCTATGCGAGGTTTTCAAAATTTAAAATTTTAGCGTTGCACTTTTGTTTTGTCGAATAACAACAAAATGATAAAAATAATTACAACAGAGGTAATGGTAGATAAACATACTCTGAGGAATGTTGCTCCGAAATCGTTAAATCGAAATACTTCTGTATAGAACAAAAACAGGTGATGCAAAAAAATACTGATAAATAAATAATACACCATCCACAAAATGCCCATTTGCTTTAATGAGATTACAGCATCTGAGTCATAGCCATCACGTGGGGCAAGCAGCTTGATAATGTAGGGACGCATAAAACCAAGAAACACCGATGCAGCAGCGTGCATACCTAGTGTATCAGAAAAAATATCTACACTTATTCCTGTGATAAAAGCAAGAATAAGCAACAATGTTTTTGGAATACGAACGGGAAGCAACAACAGAAAAAGCGGATACACAAAAGGATTAATGTATCCTGCAAATCGGATTTTGTTAAGCAGCACTACCTGCAACAATATCAGCAGAAAAAAACGTAAGACAGATTTAATTACCTCGGGCAGCATCTTTTTGTTTTTCTTCTAATTGTTTACGTTCGTTTTTCAGCAGGTTGTTCACCACATACACATACGACACATCATTAAAGCTTGTGCTGAGTTTAAGAATTATTCTATAGGAGTTGCTTCCTGCATCAATGTCGAAAGATTTTACTGTACCTACCATTATACCCTCAGGATAATAGGGCGAAAAGGTTGTAGTCACCAACGTGTCGCCAACTTTAAAAGGAACGTGTCGAGGAATGTCAATTACAGTTGCCTCTGTGGGAGAATTATCGCTATCCCAAACCATTGAACCATTATAGTTGTTGTTTTTAAAACGTACACTAACCTTGCTTTGTGTGTGAAGAAATGAGGTAACAGTGCTGTAATGTGCCGACACATTCTTAATAATACCAATAATTCCATGACCTGTAATGACACCCATTTCAGGTGCAATGCCGGCATCGGAACCTTTGTTAAGCGTCATATAATTGTTGCGCCTGTTTGTACTGTTGTTAATGATTTTAGCCTCAATATAGGAATATTCAAGATTATGAATGGTATCCACTTTATGATTTCTTACAACTGTTGTGTCGAAGTACGATGCAGGAAGCAAGGTGCGTAAGTGTGCATTTTCTTCAGCAAGCCTTTTGTTGTTTTCTACAAGATTCAAATAATCGGTTACAGAACTTATCGTGGAATATACTGATGCAACAACTTTATTGGTTGAGTTTAGTGTGGCTGCATTCTGATAAGAGTTATTCTGTGCAATGAGGAAGAAGCAAACTGCCTCAAGCAGTATAAACAATATGAAAATATAATTCCGGCTTAGAAACAGGAATAAATTACGCATAAACTATAATTTGCAGAATAAAACCCAACCTTTACAAAGGTGCAAAAGTAATTTTCTAAGCATTATTGACCACTGAAAAGTTTTAAACGAGGTTATTAATATTGTCTGACAAAAATCACCATTAACCAAACACCTTTAATGTGCTTGGCGTTGCCTATTTTCGCAATCTAAATTTTAATAGTGCCGTATTGGAAAAAAAGTTAAGCGAATTAAAGCCCGGTGAGGCAGGGGTTATACAGAATTTCAGTGACGAAGAGATAAAACTTAAGCTGATGGAGATGGGTTGTATTCCCGGTGAAACGGTATTGATGGAACGAGTTGCTCCATTGGGAGATCCAATGGCAATTAAAGTTGCAGGCTATCAGCTTAGTTTAAGAAAAAATGAGGCAGAAACAGTATGGGTGAGTACATTATAAATAGAAGGAGAATATAAGTGAGCGAAGTTGTTCTAAAAGTTGCATTGGTTGGTAACCCCAATAGTGGTAAAAGCACTTTGTTTAATGTATTGACAGGCCTCAATCAAAAGGTCGCCAACTTTCCCGGTGTGACAGTTGAGAAACATGTAGGCTACTTTAGCTTGCGCAATGCATTTGAAGGTGTTGATTATAAAGTTGAACTAACAGATTTACCAGGCATTTATAGCTTATACCCTAAAACACTTGATGAGCAAATACCATACAAAGTACTAACCGACCCGCAAGACCCATCTTTCCCCGACAGAATAATTGTTATTGCTGATGCATCTAACCTAAAACGCAGTTTGTTTTTATGCTCTCAGATTATTGACCTTAAAATTCCTGTTGTGTTGGTGCTTAACATGATGGACCTGGCTGTTCACAAAGGTCTGTTGCCCGATGTAAAAAAATTAGAACAGGCATTAGGCATCAAAGTTATTCCGGCCATTGTACGTCAGAAAACAGGTATTGAAGAAATCAAGAAAGCAGTACTGCATACTATTCCTTTGCCCGAAAACGATATTATGCCTGCAACATCGCTGGCACCTGAACTGATTCAGGAAATCAAACATAGTTTTCCGGTAAAAAGTGATTATGCTGCATATCTGCTTGCAGGTAATTATGATAAGGTGGATATCAGTTTTGTAGGTAATGATGGTAAACAAAAGTTAGACACACTTTTACAACAACATCAGTTTGGGCAAAAAGCCATGCAGGCTACTGAAACATTAGAACGTTATAAAACTATTTCTGTTCTACTTAAAAGTTGTGTCAGCGAACCGGCATCAGTGCGTAAATCCCTGACCCGTACCGTTGATAATCTGGTTACCCACAGAATATGGGGTTATGGAATTTTCTTGGCTATACTCTTTGTAATTTTTCAGTTTATCTTCAATGTGGCACAATTTCCGATGGATTTTATTGACGGAACCTTTGCCGATTTTTCTCAAAAAGTAAGCGAATTGCTTCCTAAGGGTGTATTGAATGATCTTATCGTAAATGGTATTCTTGCAGGTCTTGGTGGCATCATCATATTTGTTCCACAGATAGCTTTATTATTTTTATTCATTACTATTCTCGAAGATACCGGCTATATGGCACGGGTGAGCTTTATAATGGATAAGTTACTACGACCATTTGGATTAAACGGCAGGTCTGTAATTCCATTGATGAGTGGTGTGGCATGTGCCGTTCCTGCCATTCTTGCAACCCGGACCATTCAAAGTTGGAAGGAGCGTATAGTAACAATTATGGTAACACCACTGATGAGTTGTTCGGCACGACTACCTGTTTATACCTTACTCATTTCATTGGTAATTCCTCGATATTATGTTTTTGGATTTATCAATTCTCAGGGGTTGGTGATGATGCTTATGTATCTTATCGGATTTGTTGCAGCCATATTTTCTGCATGGTTATTTAAGATGTTTGTTAAGGCCAAGCAGCGTGATTTTTTTATCATGGAATTACCGGTTTACCGTTTGCCACGTTGGAAAAATATCTTCTTTGTAATTTTCGATAAAGTAAAAATATTTTTGTTCGATGCGGGAAAGATTATCATTGCCATTTCCATTGTGCTTTGGTTTTTATCATCTCGCGGACCCGGAAAAGAATATGCTGAAATAGAAAAGTTATATGAGGCTAAGGCAGAACTTCCGGAAACAACTCAGGACGAACTGAATCAATTGCAGGCTCAGAAATTGGAACATTCCTATGCCGGATGGACAGGAAAAATTATTGAACCTGCAATTAGACCGTTGGGTTTCGACTGGAAATTAGGAATTGCTTTGGTGACATCATTTGCAGCTCGTGAAGTGTTTGTTGGAACAATGTCAACCATTTACAGTGTAGGTAGTAATAGTGAAAATTTAACTATCAGAGAAAAGATGATGACGGAAAAACGACCGGATGGAACTCCGCTTTATACATTAGCTGTTGGCATTTCACTGATGTTGTTTTATGCTTTTGCCATGCAATGTATGAGTACACTTGCCGTTGTTAAACGCGAAACAGGAACATGGAAATGGCCAATCATTCAGTTTGTATATATGAGTGCTTTAGCATGGGTATCAAGTTTTGCTGCTTTTCAGTTACTAAGTTAATTTATTATTTTTCGACCGAAATAAATTATGGCAAAAGTTACTCTTGAATTTATAGAAGAAGCATTAAAAAAGTATGTTCCGCATAAGGCAATAAGGTATTGCATACAATGGATAGAAGAACATCAGATCAATCTTAAAATTACAAGAAGCCGAAACAGCAAGTATGGTGATTACCGGCCGCCACAAAGAGGATTCGGTCATCGTATTTCTATCAATCACGATCTTAATCCGTATGCTTTTCTCATCACATTCATTCATGAAGTAGCTCATCTCAATCAGTGGAAACGTAAAAAGCAAATTATCATTCCGCACGGAAAGGACTGGAAAGAAGAGTATCGTAAATTGATGATTCCCATTCTGCGCGAGAATATTTTTCCGCCCGATGTTGTTGCGGCTTTAAATAATTACATGACAAATCCATCTGCCACAAGCTGTTCGGACCATGATTTGCTAAGGGCACTACGCAACTATGACAGAGAAGAAGATAAATGGATTACACTGGAAGAATTGAATTTTGGCGTGAAGTTTAAAATCAGAACAGGTCGTACTTTTATCAAAAAAGAAAAGCTTCGCAAAAATTATAGTTGTATTGACTGTCGTTCCAAAAGCATTTACTTTATCAATCCCATCACGGAAGTGATGCCCGTAGATCATTGAACAAAGAAACGATCGGGAACATTAATCAGATAAACTTTTTTGCGCGCACGGGTAATGGCTGTATATAGCCAGCGCATGTAATCAACACCATACATTTCTTCTGTCATAAAGCCGGGATCAATAAACACTGTTTCCCATTGCCCACCTTGTGCTTTGTGACCCGTAATAGCATAGGCATATTTTACCTGTAATGCATTGAGATATGGATCTTCACGGAGTTTACGCATGTTTACTTTTCCATCCGCCTTGCGATAATGATTTCTTACCTCATCAAATAATTTCTTATACTCATCATAAGTCAAAGCTGGCGCCTCACTGTTTAAAGTATCAAGCAGTAATTTTACTTCAAGTTTTGTTGATTTTTCATCAGATAATTCTATTGTTGCATTTGCAAAGCGAAACCCAAAATATTCTTCCTGCCTTTTTAAACGAATCAATTTAATTTCATCACCATTGGCAATAAATGCATTGTCTTTGTCTGATTCATGCCAATAGTAATTATTTTTTACAACCATCAGCCTTTCGTTTTTTTCTACTACCTCTTCAAAGCCATAAAAAGTTTTTCTGATAAACTCATTGTAACGGTTTGCCTGCTTATTACTTCTGCACAATACAGTTACTGTGCTATCATCGCCTGATGGGAAATATCCTGAAAGTACTTCAGACAGTTCCGAAGATGTTACCTGTTTTACATCATCAAACCCTGATGTTTTAAGACGAGGAAAACGCTCTTCTCTTTCAAGCAATAGTCGTGTACAGTGAGCATTCGCTAATATTCCCGAGTGAAGCTGTTGTCGCACCACCTCTTTTAATTCATATTGCCTTACCTGAAGCTGACAGTTGTTTTGTAGAAAATTCTGATCCAAGGCAGGGCTACATTGTAACCCAACGGGGGGCAATTGCGCAGTGTCACCAATAAAAACTATGGCATTATCTGCCTGACTGAAAGCATGATCAATTAAGTCAGAAAGTAAACTTGCCCCTTTAAATAAAGTTTTGTCATCTTCATTAGAAATCATTGAGGACTCGTCAACAATAAAAATCTGCTTTTTGTATTTGTTTGGTTTTACCTTTGTTTTAATGTCGCCATTTTTATCGCTTTTAATTTCATATAAATAGCGATGAATTGTTGAAGCATCATCACCGGTGTAATGGTTAATCACTTTTGCTGCCCTTCCTGTCGGGGCAAGCATTATCACTCTGAAATCATAGTGATAAAGCGTTTTTATCATTGCGTTAATTACCGTTGTTTTTCCTGTTCCGGCATAACCTTTTAAAAGGAAGCATTTATATGCAGTATTTTCAGTAACAAACTCCGATAGTTCTGCAAAGGCATGTTTCTGTGCATTGGTGGGTTCAAATGGAAAATTCTTCAATAAATGATTAAAAACAGCAGCAGGCTTCAATGTTTATCTTGTGTAATTAACGGATAAAAATACAAAAGAGAAAGTTAATAAAATAAGTTAGGTAACATATGATTATAGCAATGATGCAAAGAGTTGTACTTAATAAACATATATGACAAACATTTATTATAGCAAAATACCGAACGCTACACTCTGAATTCTTAACTATAACCCCATTAATCTTTGTACTTTCGTGCAAAAAAATAAAGCAATGCTCAGCATAGACATTCACACACATATATTGCCGGAGAAACTACCTGATTGGAAATCGAAATTCGGCTATGGTGGTTTTATTACCTTAGATCATCACAAAAGTTGTTGTGCAAGGATGTTGCGTGATGATGGCACTTTTTTTCGTGAGATTGAAAGTAATTGTTGGGATGCAAAGACAAGAATGCATGAGTGCGATGTACATGGTGTTCATGTTCAGGTTTTGAGTACTGTACCTGTGATGTTTTCGTACTGGACAAAACCTGCAGATGGGCTTGCTGTATCAGAATTTCTTAACGATCATATTGTAGGCATTATTCAGCAATATCCTAAACGCTTTGTGGGTTTGGGTACTGTTCCGCTGCAAGCACCTGAACTTGCTATAAAGGAAATGGAAAGGTGTAAGAAGATTGGTCTGAAAGGAATACAAATAGGCTCGCATGTAAACGATTGGAATCTTAATGATGTAAACCTATTTTCGTTTTTTCAGGCTTGTGCAGAAAACAATATGTCACTTTTTGTTCACCCATGGGAAATGATGGGTCAGAAAGAAATGCAACGCTACTGGCTGCCTTGGTTAGTGGGAATGCCAGCAGAAACATCTCGTGCTATTTGTTCAATGATTTTTGGAGGTGTGTTTGAAAGATTACCAAACTTACGTGTAGCTTTTGCTCATGGTGGAGGTAGTTTTCCGTCAACATTCGGGCGTATTAAACATGGCTTTGACTGCCGTCCCGACTTAGTTGCTGTAGATAATACAGCTTCACCGGAGAATTATATTGGTAAGTTTTATTTTGACTCATTGGTGCATGATGAAAACATGTTGCATTACCTGATTAATTTTACCGGTGCCAACCGCATTGCATTAGGTAGCGACTATCCTTTTCCGTTAGGTGAGAATATTCCCGGAACCTTGATTAAAAATGCAAAACTCGATTTAGAAACTAAAGAACGTTTACTTGGAGGAACAGCGTTGGAGTGGTTGGACTTATCAAAAGAATTATTTCTGAAATAAATTTTTACTTTCATTCAATCTCCCAAAACAGGATTAAAATTGTTAAAGACTCCTTAAATTTTTTTTAAGGAAACTTTAAAAACCAAAATAGTTTCCATAGTTTTGACCCGTTTTTTACAATTATCATGGATATAAGAGAAAGAATTTTAGAGTCGGGATTGGAGCTGTTTCTGGCACATGGTGTCAGGCGTATAACCATGGACGATATAGCAAGGCATTTGTCAGTTTCGAAAAAAACAATTTACGCATGCTTTGATGATAAAGATGAAATTGTATCTGAATGTTGTCAGGGATATTTAAAAAATAGCCGTTGTGAATTTGAACACGTTGAAACAGAAAGCAAGGATGCCATACACGAAATATTTCTGACAATGGAAAAATTACAAAGCATGTTCACCACTATCAATCCTGCATTGTTTGAAGACTTACAAAAATTTTATCCGCGCGTGTGGAGCATGTATGTGCAGTTTAAAGATAAACATGTTGCAGAAGTTATTGAAAGGAATCTTTTAAAAGGTATTGAACAAAAACTTTACCGGCCGGACATCAATATTAAAATATTAGTAAAACTGCGTATTGAAGAAATTACATTGGGAATGAATACTACAGTTTTTCCATTAAAAAGTTTCATAACTAAGGATGTTCAGATTGCACTGCTCGATCATTATCTGCATGGCATTGTTACCGTTAAGGGACATAAACTAATCAATAAATATAAAAACATAACAGACGAAGAATAAATAACAACCGTATGCTGAATCAAATTAAATTTCTTACAGGATTACTGTTGCTGATATCAATCAATATACAGGCGCAGCAATCCGATAAAAAGTCTTATTCCTTTTCATTGAAACAGGCAATAGATTTTGCTTTTCAAAATCAGACTGATATTCAAAACGCAGTACTTGACCAGAAATCTGCACAAAGCAGAGCCAACGAATTACTGGGAATTGGTTTACCACAAATCAGTGCAAGTGCTGATATTACACATTTTATTGACATCCCAACAACTTTTGTACCTGCTGAATTTTTTGGTGGAGAAAAAGGTAGCTATGCACCAGTACAATTTGGTCAGCCATATAGCTCCACTGCCGGATTGTCTGCATCACAATTATTGTTTGACGGATCTTATTTAGTTGGTGTAAAGGCATCACGCATGTATGCCGATTTGATGCGAAAGCAGGTAATTCAGACTAAAACAGAGAAAGCAGCGCTTATCAGTAAAGCATATTATAATGTTCAGGTTAACAGTGAGCGTTTGCAGATGCTCGATGCAAATGTTAAGCGATTAAAAAAGCAGCTTGATGAAATGCAGGTTATGTATGATAACGGTTTTATTGAAAAGATTGATTTAGACCGAATCAGTCTTGCCTATAACAACATTGAAACCGAGAAAGCAAATGCTGACAGATTAATTGTCCTTGCACAAAATCTGTTGAAATTCCAGATGGGATTGAATGTTAGTGATGAGTTGGTTCTCACTGACAAATTGGAAGATGTGAAAGTTGTTGCCGACAATAACCTGAATCAAAATATTGATATAAGCAACAGAATAGAAATGGATGTGTTGAATACAACCAAAGAATTACTTAGAGCAGATTTAAGATTAAAAAAATCTTCTTACCTGCCTTCACTTGCAGCTTTTGGGTCATATAGTGTTAGTGCCTCACGCAACGATTTTGATATTTTTGAAAACAAACCATGGTTTCGCACTTCTATAATCGGTGTAAAACTTAACGTGCCCATTTTTGATGGCTTTCAAAAGGCAGCAAAAGTTAATCAGGCAAGATTTGCATTGAATAAAATAGAGAATCAAATTAAAACTGCCACACAAGGATTTCAGTTAGAAGCGCAGACAGCAAAGACAACTTTAACCAATGCATTAGGCTCTCTTGCCAATCAGGAAAAAAACAGAACATTAGCTGCTGATGTAGCAAGAATTACAAAAATAAAATATCAGCAGGGCGTTGGCAGTAGCCTTGAAGTGATGGATGCAGAAACAGCTTTGAAAGTAGCAGAAACAAATTATTATGCTGCTATGGTAGAAGCATTTATTGCCAAAGTAGATTTTGAAAAAGCAACAGGAACATTAATAAAATAAAATATAAACTCTGACATAATTAAATATATGAAAAAGGTAATTATAGCAATAACAGCAATTGGATTTCTTACTGCCTGTGGTGGAGGAAACAGCAGTAAAAAAGTTGAAGAACTTGAGAAACTCAGAAAGCAACAATCTGAGCTGAATGAAAAGATAAAATCGTTAGAAGCAGAAATTGCTCTAACAGATTCTACCAGAAAAGACAAAATAAAATTTGTTGCAGCCACTGATATGAGTCTGAAACCATTTACTCATTATATTGAAGTGCAGGCAAATGTTGAGGGTGATGAAGATGTAATGTTAAGTGCAAAAACTCCCGGAACCGTTACCTCTGTTAATGTAAAAGCAGGAGATCATGTAACCAAAGGTCAGGTGTTAGCTACACTCGATGATCAGATTATGCAAAAAGCAATTGCAGAAGTGCAGAATGAACTCAATCTGTTGACAACACTGTATAACCGTCAAAAAAATCTTTGGGACCAACAGATAGGTAGTGAAGTACAATATCTGGAAGCAAAAACAAGAAAAGAAGGTGCAGAGAAAAAGTTAGCATCAATTCAGGAGCAGTGGGATATGACTCGTATTAAAGCACCCTTCAGCGGCACAGTAGATAATGTGATGATCAAGACAGGACAGTTGGTTTCGCCACAGGTTCCTGCAATAAGAGTAGTTAATCTGGAGATGCTTAAAGTAAAAGGCGAGTTGCCCGAGACTTATATTGGAAGAGTAAATAAAAACGATCATGTTTTGGTTTATTTTCCTGACTTAGGAAAAGAAATTACGAGTAAGGTTTATTATTCCGGTAATGCCATCAGCAACCTGAACCGCACATTTAATGTTGAAGTTCGTTTTGGCAACAAAGAAAATTTTCTACGACCCAATATGCTGGCAGTTTTAAAAATTGCCGATTACAATAAAGATAAAGCTATGTCACTTCCTGTAAATGTTGTGCAAAAAGGACTTGATGGTGAGTATGTGTTTGTTGTTGAAAATTCTGGTGGAAAAACAGTTGCAAAGCGTAAAACTGTGAAGAGTGGAATGACTTACAATGGCAATGTTGAGATTGTTGATGGACTTAATGAAGGCGATAAAGTTATAACAACAGGATATCACGATTTGGTTGAAGGCGATATCATTAAACTATAAACCGAAAACATTTTATGAAAGATATATTTAAAGAGTTCAAGCCCTCTTCATGGGCAATTGATAATCGTACGGCTATCTACATTATTACCATCATCATTACGTTGACGGGAATAATGGCCTACATCAATATTCCTAAAGAAAGTTTTCCTGATATTTCTTTACCCAATATTTATGTCAGTGTTGTTTATCCGGGTACTTCACCAAAAGACATGGAGAACCTGGTAGTGCGTCATATTGAAAAGGAATGTAAAGGAATTTCCGGAGTAAAGAAAATCAAGAGTAATGCACTGCAAGATTATTGCAGTATAGTGATAGAATTTAACAGCGATGTAAAAATTGAAGATGCTAAACGAAAGGTGAAAGATGCTGTTGATCGTGCACGCAATGACCTTCCTCAAGATTTGCCTAACGAGCCTGATATAATCGAAGTCAACTTCTCTGACTTGCCTATTATGGCAGTAAACCTTTCCGGTGATTATGATCTGGCAAAATTAAAACGCTATGCTGATGAAGCAAAAGATAAAATAGAAAGCCTTAAAGAAGTTAAGGAAGTAAAACTGATAGGAGAGTTAGAGCGTGAGATTCAGATCAATGTTGACATGCTTAAGTTGCAATCATCAGGATTGACAATGAGTGATATTGAGCGTGCCGTTAAGTACGAAAACATGACGGTACCGGGGGGTAGTGTGCTTATGGCCGATGGCACACGCAGGTCATTGAGTGTGTCAGGTGAGTTTACCAATGTAGATCAGATAAAAAACTTGGTTGTAAATTCTATTAATGGTGCTCCTATTTATCTGAAGGATATTGCAGAAGTGGTTGACTCCTACAAAGAGCAGGAAAGCTATGCACGTTTAAATCATAAAAATGTAATTACATTAAGTATAATCAAACGCTCCGGTGAAAACCTGATTGATGCATCTGATAAAATTGTTTCTGTTGTCAATGAACTTAAAAAAGAAGCATGGCCAAAAGATTTAAATGTAGTTCTTACAGGTGATCAGAGTGAACAGACACGTACTCAATTACACGATTTGATAAACACTATCATCATTGGATTCATTTTGGTATTAGTGGTGCTGATGTTTTTTATGGGAACCAGTAATGCATTCTTTGTTGCCATGTCTGTACCATTGTCCATGTGTGTTGCATTTTTAGTATTACCTGTTATTGGTTTTACCATTAACTTCATTGTCTTGTTTTCCTTTCTTCTTGCATTAGGAATTGTTGTTGACGATGCCATTGTTGTTATTGAAAACACGCATCGAATTTTCGACAATGGTAAAACAGATATAGTTAGAGCTGCAAAAATGGCAACAGGCGAAGTGTTTTTACCTGTGCTTTCAGGAACACTCACCACACTTGCACCTTTTGTGCCACTGGCGTTTTGGAAAGGTATCATTGGTAAATTTATGTTCTTTCTACCAATTACATTAATCATAACATTATTGGCATCATTGGTTGTTGCATACATTATCAACCCTGTGTTTGCCGTTAGTTTTATGAAAAAGCACGAAGAAAAAAATGATCCATATAAAGGTCTGAAAATTACTTCTGTCATTTTTATAGCTATAGCATTGTTGTTTTATGTGACAGGAGTATATGGTATGGGGAATTTTACAATTTTTATTTTCCTGCTGAATTTGCTCCACCGTTTTTGGTTACATAAAGTTATTATACGCTTTCAAACAAAAACATGGCCTGCAGTTCAGGAGTTATATAAACGCATGCTGACTAAAGTCCTTCATCGTCCACGTACTATGATGGCAGGAACTGTTGGGTTATTGTTTTTATCTTTTATTGCAATTGGACTTCGAAACGGTGGTGTAAACTTTTTCCCTATTGCAGATCCAAACTTTGTTTATGTTTTTACCACATTACCTGTTGGAACCGATCAGGCATATACCGACTCTGTTACAAAAATTCTTGAAAGTAAAGTTTATAAAGTGTTAGGAGAAAAGAATGATGTTGTAAAATCAGTTATTGCCAGTGTTGGTGTAAACGTTTCTGATCCATCAGACGAAGATCAGGGTTACTATGCCAACAAGAGCAAAATAGAAGTTGCATTTGTTGAGTACAGTAAAAGAAAAGGTGTTTCAACAAGTAATTATTTAGAGAAAATCAGAGAAGCAGTAAAAAANNAGTGGTGATGATCTTCAGGCAATCACTACAACTTCTAAAAGCCTTAAGCGATATCTTGATTCCTTACAGATTGAGGGTGTTGAAGAATTAAAATCTGATTTACAGGATAGTAAACCACAAATAGTGTTTGATATCAATCGCGAACACATGAACCGTCTTGGAATTATGACAGGCACAGTAGGAAATGAAATCAACATGGCTGTGCTTGGTCGCGAGGCATCAAAGTATCGCGATTTAAATGATGAGTATAAAATTATGCTCCGATATAAATTAGATCAGCGTTATGATGTTAGTCTGCTTAACAATTTAAAAATATTGTATCGTGATATGTCAATGGGTGGATTGGTACGTAATGTTCCATTGGCATCTTTTGCATCAGTAAAATACGATAACACATATGGTGTTATAAAGAGAAAGAATCAGAAGAGGGTAGTAACTATTTCCTCAAACTTACTTACAGACTATCAAAGTCGCGAAGCAGAGGTTGTTGGTAATGTGATGGCTGCAGTAAAACAATTTCCAAAAACAGAAGGAGTAGAAATTAAGTTTGCAGGCTCGCAGGAAGAACAGGCAGAAACCATGTCGTTTCTGGGAACGGCATTGTTGATTTCTTTAGGATTGATATTTATGATATTGGTAATTCAATTTAACTCAATAGGTAAGCCCATAATNNTTCTCTATTGTGATGACAGGTATTGGTGTTGTAGCACTTGCCGGTATTGTGGTGAGAAATGGTATTCTGTTGGTAGAGTTCACAGAGTTACTTCGTGAACAAGGCGTTCCAACATTCGAAGCAATAGTTGAAGCAGGTCGTACGAGAATGACTCCGGTAATTCTTACTGCCACTGCAACATCATTAGGATTGATTCCGCTTGCAGTAGGTTTGAATATTGATTTCGTAACACTGTTTACAGAATTTAATCCTCACATTTTCTTTGGTGGCGATAGCACAGCTTTCTGGGGACCACTGTCATGGACAATGATATTCGGATTGATGTTTGCAACATTCCTTACACTGTTTTTAGTTCCGGTAATGTATCTGATGTCAGAAAATCTGAAAGCAAAAATCTACAAAAGACCAAAGCCGATAATGAAAAAACCGGACGATGAGTTAATTGCCTGATAGAAATTTTAAATGCTAATTTTAGATGAAGGCTGTCTCAGAACTAAATTTGAGACAGCCTTTTGATTTCTGTTAGGTATTCTTCGACTGTAATATAAAATTCTACCCAAACTATTATGGGCTTTTAGGTTCTTAGTAGCAAGAAATGAAGCAATAGAACAAAAATGCTTTAAAACAAAGCAGAACTTGTTACCTCAAAAACCTGAAATAAAAAACTACTTAATAAAAGCCCGCCAGATATCGTTTCCGATTACAAAGACCATTAATGATAGGAGTAAAACCATTCCAACAACCTGCGTTTTTTCCATAAATGCATCACTGAATTTCTTGCGTGTGACAGATTCAATGAGCAGAAATAAAACATGACCGCCATCAAGTGCAGGAATAGGAAGTATATTCATAAAAGCAAGAATCATAGAGAGCAAGCCTGTAAGTACCCAAAAGTGTGGCCAATCCCAAGTGCCACCATAAATTTTTGCTATACCAATAGGTCCCTGAACTGACTCCTGAAATTTTTCTTCACCTTTAAAGAGTTTCTTAAACCCTTTAGCATTGCTCACTAATGTTTCAAATGCATCTGATGTACCAAATGCCAATGCTGATGATAATGTGTAAGGTGTTTTAATATATTCCTCAGGTATTACCACATCACCATTATAACGCACACCAATAGTTCCTTTTGAACTTATGTTTACCGTAATGTCCATTGGTTTACCATTACGAATCATTGAAAGCAATGCAGTTTCACCTTTTTTATCAGCAAAATAACGCTGCATAAAATCTTCACCGGTAATTTTTTGCTTATCAACTTCTGTAATGATGTCACCGTTTTCTACTCCAGCTTTGAATGCATTTTCGCCAACAACAACTTCTTTAACAACATAGGTCAGATGTCCTGCGCCAAGAAAAAGTGAACGGGCATTGGGTCCTGTTTTTTTATAAAAATCGTCAGGCACTTCAATTGGTATGGTTTCACCATTTCGGATAACAGTTAATGTTGCACCAAACAATACACGTGTTGAAAGCAAGTCATCAAAACGATCGAATGATTTTCCATCAATAGCAACAACTTTATCTCCTGTACGCAAGCCAATTTCTTCCCCCAGTTTATAAGCAACAATACCATGTGTAACAGAATCATTTTTCAGATAGCTGCCTTTGTAGTGCAATAAACTCATTGAAAAAATAGCAATACCAAGAATGACATTCATTACTACCCCTGCAACCATTACAATTAATCTTTGCCATGCTGGTTTACTTCTGAATTCCCATGGTTGTGCAGGTTGTGCTAATTGATCTTTATCCATACTTTCATCAACCATCCCTGCAATTTTTACATAGCCACCAAAAGGAAGCCATCCTATACCATACTCACAATCACCTTTTTTAAAGCTGAATAATTTTATTCCCCATGCATCAAAAAACAGGTAGAACTTTTCGACCTTGATACCAAACATTCTTGCAGCAAGAAAATGCCCCAATTCATGCAGGGTTACTAATATTGAAAGGCCCAGTATCAACTGAGCTGCCATAATCAATCCACTCATCAGATTTTAAAAATTTTATGCGAAGTTAATTTTTTTTAGTCAATAGTAATTCTGTTTGCAATCGTGTTTCCTTATCCGTTGCAATCAGGTCTTCAAGCGATGGTTTTTCAATGTAAGTTATCTTCGACATGAGTTGTTCTGCAATACCGGGAATCTGAAAGAAACTAATTTTCTCTTTGAGAAACGCAGCAACTGCAACTTCGTTTGCCGCATTAAGAATACAAGGCATGTTTCCATCTTTTTTCATAGCTTCTTCAGCCAAAAGCAAGGCAGAAAAAACTTCGGTATCAGGTTTCTCGAAAGTAAGTTGGGGATAGTCAAGAAAGTTGAATCTCTTGAAATCGGTCTTTAAACGCTGCGGAAAACTTAGTGCATACAGGATAGGTAGTTTCATGTCAGGCAAACCCATTTGTGCTTTCATGCTGCCATCAGTAAATTGTACTACAGAATGAATGATTGACTGTGGATGCACAACAACATGAATTTGATGTGGCTGCAATCCAAAGAGCCATTTGGCTTCAATCATTTCAAGGCCTTTATTCATCATTGTAGCAGAGTCAACAGTGATTTTTGCACCCATGCTCCAGTTGGGATGTTTCAGTGCCTGAGCCAAAGTTACTTGCTCTAATTCTTTCTTGCTTTTTCCTCTGAATGGCCCGCCCGATGCTGTTAAATAAATCTTTTCTATCGGGTTATGAAACTCTCCTGCAAGACATTGAAAAATGGCTGAATGTTCGGAGTCAACCGGGTAAATGCGCACACCGTTATCATCTGCAAGGGCTGTTATTATTTTACCTGCCACCACAAGTGTTTCTTTATTGGCAAGAGCAATAGTCTTTTTACTTTTTATTGCTGCAATTGTTGGCAATAGTCCGGCATAGCCTACCATTGCTGTAAGAACAATGTCTATGGAGTCGGACTGTACGGCTTGCTCAACAGAATCAATGCCTGCAAAAACTTTAACAGGAATGTCAGCAATATTTTCTTTAAATATTTTGTACTTCTCTTTATCGGTTACAACAGCAGTGGCGGGAGTAAATTGCCGAACCTGCTTTTCGAGCAGTTCTATATTACCGTTTGCAGTTAATAACTCAACTTCAAAAACATCAGCATGTGCAGCAATCACTTCAAGTGCCTGCCTGCCAATACTACCGGTTGAACCAAGTATAGCAATTCGTTTTTTCAAAGCTGATTGACTATGAGCGGACAATATTAGTTAAATCCTGTTGATGTATGAATTAATCAGCAGGGATATTGTTAGCTGAAATGTTATGAGAGAAGTGGATTAAAACAAATGTTATTCAACAGTAACACTTTTTGCCAGATTGCGAGGTTGATCAACATTACAACCACGCATAACTGCAATATGATAGCTTAACAACTGCAAGGGAATTACACTTACGAGTGGTACAAGAATATCGTCAGTTTCCGGAATTTCAATAGTATAATCTGCCATTTTCCTGACATCAACATCGCCTTCTGTAACAATAGCAATTATTTTTCCTTTACGTGCTTTTACTTCCTGAATATTTGAAACTACTTTTTCGTATGAAGAATTTTTAGTGGCAATAACTACAACAGGCATTTCTTCGTCAATTAAGGCAATAGGCCCGTGTTTCATTTCTGCAGCAGGATAACCTTCTGCATGTATATATGAAATCTCTTTAAGCTTTAAAGCACCTTCTAAGGCAACAGGAAATCCATAACCACGACCTAAGTAAAGGAAGTTTCGGGATTCTTTAAACAATGCAGATATTTCTTTAACCTTATCATTTGATCTAAGTGCAATTTCAACTTTTGAAGGAATAGTTTCAAGTTCGTTAAGTAATGCTCTAAAACGTGATTGTGTAATGGTGCCTCTTTTATTTGCAATCTGAAGCGCCATTAAGGTTAGTACTGTTACCTGTGCTGTAAATGCTTTGGTAGAAGCCACACCAATTTCAGGTCCGGCATGTGTGTAGGAACCTGCATGTGTTGCACGTGGAATAGATGACCCCACAACGTTGCAAACACCAAAAATTGTTGCACCACGTTCTTTAGCCATTTCAATGGCTGCAAGTGTGTCGGCAGTTTCGCCACTTTGCGAAATAGCTATCACTACATCATCTTCAGAGATGATAGGATTTCTATAACGAAATTCAGAAGCATATTCAACCTCAACAGGAATACGTGCCAGGTCTTCAATAAGATATTCTGCCACCAATGCTGCATGCCAGGATGTTCCGCAGGCAACTATGATTATTCTTTTTGCATTGATCAATTTGTTTTCAAATTCGCTGATACCACCTAATCTTAATCTGCCTTTTTCTGCATCAATACGTCCGCGCATACTGTCCCAAATAGAACGAGGTTGCTCATAGATTTCTTTCATCATGAAATGATCGTATCCACCTTTTTCAATGGCTTCAAGCTTTAACTCTAATTCCTGAACAAAAGGAATTTTGGTTTCGTTGTCAATAGTTTTTACAGTCAGTTTACCATTATCAATAGTTGCAACTTCACCATCGTTGAGGTAGGCAACGTTTTTAGTATATTCTACAATAGGAGTTGCATCCGAGGCAATAAAAAATTCGTCTTTACCAATACCCACAACAATAGGGCTGCCTTTGCGGGCAGCAATCATTTTGTTAGGCTCATTCTTTGATAAAACAACAATGGCATAAGCGCCAATAACTTCGCCTAAAGCAAGACGTACAGCCTCCTCAGTAGCTACATGGGTTTTATGTTTAATCTCTTCAATAAGATGTATCAAAACCTCTGTGTCTGTATCACTTTTAAAAGTATGACCTGAATTTATCAGCTCTTGTTTGATGGCTGCATAGTTTTCAATGATACCATTATGAATTATGGCTAAATCTTTTGATTCAGAATAATGAGGATGTGCATTTCTGTCGTTAGGTTCACCATGTGTTGCCCAACGTGTATGCCCCATGCCCACTTGTCCTACTAAATTTTTATCAGATACATAAGCGGCCAGATCAGCAACCTTACCTGCTTTTTTGTAAACACTCAGTTCACCATTCAATAATGCCACACCGGCACTGTCATAGCCGCGATACTCCAGACGCTGAAGTCCTTTAATTACTATCGGATAAGCCTGACGATTTCCTATATAGGCAACGATTCCACACATGATATTTTATGGATTTAATTTTGTATAAGTAATTTGTAATTTCAT
>DKKR01000088.1 GCA_002455375.1 Bacteroidetes bacterium UBA6661 | reverse complement strand
AGTCTGCTGTGTTCTCCAATAATTCTACACTTATTTGAGAATCAGCAATAGCATACGTTCCTGTTGTTGGGATTTCAAAATAGATACTTGTCTTCTTCTCTTCAAGAGGTACTATAATAAGTTGATCCCGTTCTTTAATCAATTGAAATTTATCTGAATGAAATGTCTTGCTTTCGGAGTGATTCAAAGTATTAAATATATCAACTACATGTGTAGCATTAAATCCAAATGGCTGAAGCAGATAAAACAGGACCGTATGAGGTGCTGTTGCTTTCAGCAAATCTGAAATCGGTACAATGGATTTATTTCCATTACTAACTACTGATACAGCTCTGAATTTTTCAATCTGTTCAAGAATAATTTTTTCGGCTTCTGTCATTATTTCTGCATGATGAAACAATGTCTGAACAACAGAAGGGTTAATCTTTTTTAAGATAGGAATAATCTGATGTCTGATAAAATTTCTTGTATAATCTTCTTTCTGATTAGAACTGTCGGTACGCCATTGAATTTTATTCTCCTTTGCATATTTTTCTATCTCATGCTTTTGTGCGAACAATATTGGTCTGACAATATTTTCTCTTTTTACCTCAATACCATGCCATGCAGCCATACCACCACCCCGACTCAGGTTAATTAAAATGGTCTCTGCAACATCATCAGCTTGGTGTGCAGTAGCAATAAAATCATAATGAAAACGACTACATAACTCCTGAAAAAAATTATATCTTAATTCGCGTGCAGTAACCTGAATGGATTTTTGATATTGTTCTGACAACTTTTCAGTTTCAAATTCAGTGGCATGAATCACAATTTTATTCTCCAGACAAAATGAATGAACAAATTGTGCATCATCATCCGACTCCTGACCACGTAATTTAAAATTACAATGTGCCACAGCTATTTTGTATCCTGATTGCTGCAGTAGTTGCAATAAAACCATTGAATCAATACCTCCACTTACAGCTACAAGAATTGTCTGCTCCTTGCTGAAGAGTTTTTTTTCTTTTACAAACTTTTGAAATCGTAATAACAAGCTTTGCTTAATTTTCTGCTAATGTATGCTATCCTAAAACATCCATCAATGCTTTGGCTTTTAACATACACTCCTCATACTCGGCAGCCGGGTCAGACTGAATGGTAATTGCCCCACCTGTTTGTACTGAAACATAGTTGCGTTGAGCATTGTATAAGATGGTACGTATGATAACATTGAAGTCAAAATCTCCTGCAGGATCTATATAACCGACACTACCGGAAAACAAGCCTCTGTTTGATTTTTCATGCGCATCAATCAATGTCATAGCACTTATTTTTGGTGCACCGGTCATACTTCCCATAGGAAATGCTGCACGTATGATTTCTGAAAAACTAATATTGGGCTCTACCTCGCAGCTTACTGTAGAAATCAATTGATGAACTGTTTTAAAAGTATAGACACCAAGCAATTCATTCACCTCAACTGTACCTGGCTTTGCAATTCGTGAAAGGTCGTTACGTACCAAATCAACTATCATAATATTTTCTGAACGCTCTTTTTCGCTGTTCTGCAGATTATCTTTAAGCCATTCATCTTCCTCACGTGAAGAACTGCGAGGTGCTGTTCCCTTTATTGGTTGCGAATAGATTTTATTTTCCCTTCTGCACATAAACCGCTCAGGGCTTGATGAAATTATAAACTGATTTTCTTTCTTATAAAAACACGACATGGGAGCACGTGTATTTGCATTGAGTTTTATATAAGTCTCGAACGGGTTGATGTTTGCTGAATCATTATAAAATTCCTGACAAAAAGTTACCTCATATATATTTCCCTGTTGTAGTTGCTCTTTTAATTTTTCTACAGTTTGAATATAATCACTATTGCTGAAACGTGGTGTTAATGCCACATTGCCGGATGCATGCATTTGTCTAAGCTCTACATCATCAGCCACAAACTGCTTTGTTGTTTGCTCAAGCTGATCTATCATACGCAGCTTTCCACCTTCAGAAACTAAAACAACTTGCGGTACAAAAAAATGTAAAACAGGAAAATTCAAACGGTCAGTATGTGATGATTTTAGTTGTTCGATTTCATTTTTTAGTTCGTATGACATAAAACCAAACATCCACTTACCCTTATTTTTCTGAATGAATGCCTCCAGTTTCTCTAACGATTTTGATGTAGCTTCAACTGTATCCAGAGCATTAATGCCGGCAAGAAAATCATATTTTGTCAGACCACTGTAGCTGCCTTCTGCAGCACTGTTGCTGTTTAAAAAACAAAAATTACGAAAACCATTTGATGTCTTTAGCAACTCTTCAAATTCGGCAGGTGAAAATTTTGTATCGCTCATAAAGCAAAAAAAATCAAAAAAGATTTCTATTGCTTATGATTCTAAAAAAGTAGTGAACACGTTTTTAACAGATACAATAAAATGGAAGGCTTTCTTTCTTTTATACAGGGTTAATTAACCTCTGTCAACACCCATTTTACTTTCGGGAGCTCCGGTAATTTTATTTCTTAACAATGCAACATACGACATGACTTTAGAATTCATCAGTAGAATAGCTAAACAGAAACAAAAAATAAGAAATGTGATAAACCGCAGTTTGCTTAGGGGAAGAACCAAAACAATAAATAAGATGTTGAAAGCTGCCATAATAAAAGTACCTCCACGATGTCCGAATTGCTGACGGCAAATCATGTGATGTAAATGACTTCTGTCTGCTTTAAAAGGTGAAATACCGTTTGATAGTCTGATAAAAACAACTCTTGTTAAGTCAAATATCAGAATAAAAATTGTTGCAATGGTCAAGGAAGGACCAAAAGATACTACTGGTGATGCTAACCAAATATTAAAAAGTTTTATAGTACAAATAGCGATAAGAAAGCCAACTACCAATGAACCGGTGTCACCCATAAATACTCTTGCCGGATTAAAATTAAAATACAGAAAAGACAACAAGGCACCTATAACACTGACACATAAAACAGCATAAGCCTGTTCCCCGTGAATATGAAACAATACCGTAAAAATGCTGAATATGATGAGTCCAATTGTTGCTGCTAAGCCATCTAAACCATCAATAAAATTGTAGGCATTCACTAAAAATAAAATAATAAAAATACTGATACCATACTGTGTCAAGATGGGCAGTTCATGTACGCCTGCAAAACCATTCAATGTTTGAATGCGTAATCCTGAATAAGTGACTATTAAAGCTGCTAAGAGTTGAATATTTAATTTAACCCTGGCTTTTAAATCAGTAAGATCATCAAAAAATCCGGTAATAAATAAAATGAGCATTGCTGCTGCAATAGAATGAAAGCTTGTATCCTGACTGTTGTATCCAAATAAAAAAATTGAAATCATTATAGCTATAAAAATTCCTATGCCCCCTAATGAAGGAATAATAGCTGTATGATGTTTGCGTGTGTCAGGGCGATCAAACAAATTCCACTTGGAGCAAAGCTGAATCCACGATGGAATGATGAGTGATGCAATAATAAGAGAAGAAATAAATGGAAAAAACAGTTGAATAATCTGATTCATACAGGTGGTTTATTTAATCAATAATATATCTGTTCGTGATAATCTTTCTATTTGTACTCCGTCTTCGGTCTTTAACGCAGGCATTTTGTCTTTAACATCAACAGTAATGATTCTGTCAGCATCAATTCCTTTGCCTACCATATAAACTTTAACTGCTTCTGCTCTTTGTTTTCCAATATTGCTACTCTTCTTCAATTCAATTTCCGAAGCATTTCCTGAAACAATAATTTTTCTGTTGATATTTTTATATAAATAATCAATTGTAGCTTCTATTACATCAAAGCGGTTGTTGATATCATATTTTAGTGAATAGTCCTGAAACACTACATAGCCTATTGTTTGATAATTGTAATTAGAAAGTTCTGTGTTCTCTTTTATTTTACTCTCACCTTTCATTGGCATTTCTGCAAGAGATACAACTATTGGATTCTGCTCAATTATTGACGGGACTATAACCGGTGTAGGTGTCAGTGCTTGTGGAGGAGTAACTCTTTGCTCAGGTAATTTTTTCTTATTGACAGGCTCAGGTTTTCTATCTTCATTACGTTTACCTTTTGCACGACCTTGTGGTGTGTAAACAAGTGAAATTTCATAAGCTCCACTACCTCCAGGCTTGTACTTCGATATATTAAAGTCATAGCTTGTTCCAAGAAAAACTTTATTAAACTGATAGCCGGCATAAGCAACCATAGCATCGTTATTTCTGTAAAGCAATCCTAATTTCACTAAACTGTTATTGCTTAATGACAATTCAGAAATCATGCCCGCACTCATTTCCTGAAAGCCATCTTGTTTCATAAAATAAACAAGAGGTTTCAGCTCAATAGTTTTTGAACAAGTAATTGATGCACCTCCATGAAAATTCATTCTGATAGGATTTACATTCTGTTCTTCAATAAATGATTCTTTAGGTTTGTTGATGTGAGAAAATGAAACACCTGCAAAGGGTTTTATCAGTATTTCTTTATTGCCCTGTGCATAATGATAGGCAATGCCAATATTAATATCAGGACGTGTGACTTTTGTATTGGCAAATGTTTCTCCATTAGATGCTGAAGGGTCATAACCGATATCAGGTGTGTACTGACTTTCAAATGTAAGTTTGTTGGGGTCGAAAGATTTCTGAAGAATGCCAACTTGGAAACCTGATGATAACTGATGTCTTTTCTGATAACCAAATTTTGCATGATAGCTGATGCCACCCAATACACTTAATCTGCTGAAGCCATCTTTACCTGCACTGTTTTTACTAACCATTAAACCAAAACCAACCTTATTGACAATTTTATCTAATGCTATTGTTTGTGTCTTGTTGCTTAATCCCGGAGCAAGCCACTGATTGCGATAATCAACTGCTATGCGCATATTCTGAATACCATTACCCGATAAAGCCGGATTATAAAATACAGGTACATTAAAATATTGTGATATGTGTGGGTCTTGTGCATTAACAATTCCCGACAACATGCAAAATGTAGCTATGATGATTATTCTTTTCATGTCTGCCGGTTATTTAATGATTGAAATATTTCCTTTCAGCACTTTATCACTGCCATCATTCAATTTAATCTTAACGATGTAACTATAAGTTCCATTGGGTGCGAGATTTCCCTTTACAGAGCCATCCCATCCTACAACTGCATTGTTTGTTCTGAAAATTAATTGTCCCCATTGATCAAGTATCAACATGTCTGCTGAAACAAATCCTGAACCTTTTAATCTGAAGATATCGTTAATGCCATCACTGTTAGGTGTAAATGCAGAAGGTAAAAACAAGTCGTGTGCAACGGTAACTGAAATATTTTTTGTAAAACTATTCTCGCAGCCAAACTCATCTTTTACTGTAAGTGTTACACTGTAATCGCCTTCTGAAGAATAAATATGTTGTGGGTTTTCTTCATTTGATATTGCATTGACAGAACCATCACCAAAATTCCATGTATAGGTGTTATTCCCTGTTGGAGTATTGTTTTGAAATGAAACAGCATAACCACCATCTGCTTTCACAGCTTGACTTTCTGCAAAATCAACATGTAATATAGGGTAGATGTATGCAAGCACAGGAAATCTTGAAACACTTGTACAGCCATTAGAATTAAGCTGCACATAAAATGTAGTGCTCTCTGCAAGCGGTGCTGTAGCATAGCTGCTGCCTATTGCAAGTGCTGTGCCTCCTGCTGCCTCATCGAACCAACTATAGGTTGTATTACTTTGCTGAGTGATTGTTAACAAAACACCTTCACCACTGCATGATGAATCACTGCTTGCTTCAATTGATGAAGGCATTGTTTTCAAAGAAACATTAACCGGTGGGGAAACAGAGGTACACCCAAAACTACTTGTCACTGCTACAGTGTAGTTTGCAGCTGTCTTGGCATAAATGCTTTGTGTGGTTTTTCCATTAGACCATAAGTATGATGTTCCTGCTGTAGCAGTTAATTTTACCGAGTCACCTGGGCAAATAACCTGTGCTGTGGCGGGTGATATTGCTGCACTGAAAGATCCGTTAAGGTTTATGATCACCGAATTGCTTTGATAGCTACAACCTCCAGTATATGTTATACTCACTGCGTAAGTGCCGGGCAGGGTGGCATTGATTGATGATGTTGTTGCTCCATTTGTCCATAGATATGCTATTCCCGGTGAAGCAGTTAATGTAGCACTTCCACCCGAACAGATTGAAATAGGTCCCGTAGGAGAAATTACTGGTGTACTTGCATCAACAATAGTAATACTTAATGCTGTTGTTGTTGCATAATTTCCTAATGGTCCTGTTGCAGTACAACTGATAAGATGTGTACCTGCCGAAAGTGTTCCTAAAGATAATATCCCTGTTGTATTTGTTGCTAATACTGTACTTCCTTCTTTAAAGGTATAGCTGCTTAGCCCTTGTGGCGAAGCTGTAATTACAGAAGTTGAACTTGGACAAAACACACTCACATTATTTAATGTTGAAAGTGTTAGTGGATTGCTGCTCTGATTCATGTTGATGAGTCGGATCAATTCATTTCCTTCATCACCAATAAAATATTTGTCTGATGAATGATAAGCCATACATGATGGCGAATTGAATGATGCCTGAAGTAGCGGGCCATTAGCCGAACCTGATGTTCCTGCTGTTCCTGCAAAGGTTGTTACTGTGCCATTGCTGATTTTACGGATACAGAAATTATTTACATCACCAACAAAAATATCACCTGATGCATCTGCGCAAATGCCTAAAGGGTTATCAAATTTACTCACTGAAGCTGCACCATCAACATATCCTGCAGTACTTCCTGCATAGGTACTCACTACACCAGAAGGAGTAATTTTTCTGATTTTATTATTCCATGTATCTGTAACAAATAAATTTCCTGACTGCCCAATAGCTAAACTATGAGGATGATCAAACTTTGCATTATTCCCTGCGCCATTAGCATCACCACTCTGAAAAGCAGTTCCTGCAAAAGTTGTAACATTTCCGTTACTTATCTTACGGATAACATGAGTCATAAACTCACTCACATATATATTACCTGAAGCATCTACTGCAATACCTGTTGGGAATCCAAACTGTGCACTGCTTGCAGGTCCGTCTGTAACTCCTGAAGTACCCACCCCTGCAATTGTTGTTACAACTGCTGTTGGCGTAATCTTTCTTATTAAATAATTTTTTGTGTCGGCTACATAAAGATTTCCGGATTGATCAATTGCTATTCCCCAAGGTTCAAAAAACGATGCTGCAGCTCCTATTCCATCTGAGCTTCCTGCACTTCCTGATCCTGCAAATGTGGATACTACACCTGCAGGTGTAATTTTTCTGATAAGGTGATTATTTCTGTCTGCAACAAATAGGTTTCCCGCCTGATCGCAAACCATACCATGTGGATTGTTGAACGATGCTGAAGTACCTGAGCCATTGGCAGCACCCGAAACACCATTCTGCCCTGCCAGTGTAACTACATTCTGAGCATTGGCTGTTAACATGCATAACATGACAGCCCATATTGCTATTCCGGCTCTTATCATTCGTTTTTCTTCAAAAGTGAACTCCCTTTTATACTTTCTCTTTGAAGTAAGGTTACACCATTGAAACGTTACACCGGAAAAAATTACACTTTGAAAATGTGATTAAGAGCTCTGAAACAACTTTTTACAGAAAATTTTAACTGTTATCCTGAATCCTGTATGTAAAGTTAAACTAGTATGAAATGAGTTTTGAAGAATCTGTCTATAAAATGATTGAAAAATAATTTCAATTCACCACAAACTATTTCATAATAACCAACTTCGATTTTTTTAGAATGCCATTATCTGTTTTGATAAGGACATAATATAATCCTTGACGTAAATTACTAACATCAAGATTAATGTTATTGCCTGAATTGGTAATTGTACTTGTATAGGCTTTAATACCGGTTGCACTAAACACTTCAACAGTGTATTCTCTACTTTCTGGTAAATCACTTATACTGATTTTATTCTGAGCAGGGTTTGGGTAAATCACTAATGATTGTCCGGTTAGTTCGTTAACTGAAACTAATTGTTTTAAGTAAACAGGTTTAATTGCTTCAAGGCTATCACCCAAATTATTCTTCATCACCAAACGCAAAAAATAATTTCCTGACACCAATCCATTAGTATTCCAACTACCTAGTAATCCATTGTTGTGAACTTCAGCAATTACATTAGAAACTATTGGTGCCCAATTTGAAGTCATGACGCTCCAATACAAACTATAATTATCAAAGTCCATCACAGCGCCTGATGGCCCCTGATCAATCCATGCTGATCCATTAATCGGAACAATGGTATTGATTATTGCTGTATCAGGTGATGAAATATTTTGCATCCATGCTACTGCTCCATCATACGGCACAGGGTCTTGCCCTAAAGTACTTTGAACACAAACCATCAAACTATTGCTTAATGCAGTTGGTGCCATAAAAGGTTGCCAACCATATGCGAGAATAAAAATTCCTTTTTTCTCACTTCTTGCCATTGTATAAATAGTTGTTCCTAAAGCAAGAATACCACTGCTGTCTGTTGCCCAAAAATATCCGCCACTTCCATCAAGCAATAAGTTGTTCGCATGTACAAATGCACTTTGTTGTGTACCCACTTCGCCTAACTGACAACTATCTATATCAACCTGTGATGAATCAAAAACATAAAAACTCCATGTCTGTACATTAGTGTTTATCAAATGTAGGTTTCTGTCTGCTAATGGTGCTGTATAATTGCTATAATTTGAATTATTGAAAATACCAGAGACAGAAGCTACATCACCTCGTTCAAACCAACAACCAATTAAACGCAGGTTTGAATTTGATATAGTAACATCAGAACCATTAACAGGCATCAAAGCCCACATTACATTATGACAACTGTCTGCACTAACCTGATATCCTATTCCACTTATTCCCGGAGTGCTGTTGTTGCATACATAATTGTAAACCGTATCACCGGGAGGAAAGGAATAGTTTACTACAGCAGTATCCGGAAAATGGTGCCAGAGAATTAAAGTATCTGCATTCTTAAAAGTTGCCTGACATTTATCTGTTAAAATATATTCACCTGTTATGTTACAACCATTGATGTTAATATTAGCATTACCATACAAACCACATGTGGTAAAATCATTTTGATGAATATTTGTAAATTCAACTACTGCAGAGTCGGCTAAATATAAATTATGTGACATGCCGCTATAGTTAAAAGATGAATTCTTTATCTGAACAAAACCATTTTGTGCTACAATAAGGCTTCGCTCATAAATATATTGTTGCGGAAAAGTAAATAGTGTGGAGTCTGCAAAAAGTTTTCCATTACCAAAAACATAAATTTCACCTGTATCAACAACTGTTGCCTGATTAAAAATTAAAACCCCGTTATTAAAAACCAAAATGGGGCCTGTATGTGTAAAGTTTCCTGTAATCACTAAAGTATCGTTTATCTGTGCGCCTACTATTATGGTATCAGCTACCATAAGGTCTTGTTCATTATTATCAAACACTTTTTTGAAAAGAACCGATGCAGGTGATGAAACAAAACCGGTTGGTGATTGACTTGCGTGCTTGTTCTGATTGCTCCATTGTGCTGAGGCAATAAATTTATTTAATGCTTCATTGATTTTTTCCTGAGGGAATAATCTTGTTGCATTACTCTGTGAAAGTATATTCTGATTTATTGAAATCAATAAGAATACTAAAATGTAAATTATGCGATTTACCATTGGTTGATGTTTTTAAACGTATCATAACTTGAGTTTTGCTATAAAACTCAGCATAATAGTTTCTGTTATTTATCAACTGTAAAAATAACAACAGTATTCATTCGGCTTCAAAAAAAAATAAAAATTAAGGTAAACCTACTTTTGTGGTACCGGCTGCTCTTCTATAATTTGCTGCCTTACCCAATTTTTTGACTTTGCATTCCACCACCATCTGTTATTCAGATTTTGTTCTGTTGACTCCTGTGGAAACTGCAATTCTTTTTTCCATTGTGGGTTATTGTTTTCATCAAAATTAATTTCTGTTTCATGCCAATACATGCTTGCATCAGGATTTATAGAAATTTTTGCCTGTGAACATGCACCATTTTTATGAAACCTTTTGAGTTCTGTTGTAGAAGAAAAACTTCTTCTGATATCGTTTATAGTATAAGTTTTATTACCGAACGGATCGAAAAAAATCAGTTCACGTTTACCATCATGCCAGGGTGTTATTTCTACTGATACCCTCTTAGGTGTTGATTGATAATAATAGAAAACAGATGTTTCAGCTCTTGTGCTTTTATCTGTTTGCTTTGTTGAAGGAGTGGTAATTTGTATTTGCTTCTTCGATTTTAATGTATCTTGAATATTCTTAGGCTCGACTGCGTGCAAAATCTTTTTTGATACTGTCTGATGGGTTAAAGAAGTATCCATTTCTTTCTGCTCATCATTCTTAATAGTGTCCTGATTATTTTGTCCTGCAATCTTTTGCTCTAATGTTTGTAAACTCTTCTGCAGCGAATCAATTTTTTGGACTAATTTTTCATCAGAATTATTTACACATCCTGCTAAAAAAATAAGTAAAATATTTAAAGTTAAAAGTCGTACCATATAGTTTAAAGGATGAAAGTACTTCAATTTTTCCATAAAAAACAAAAGCCGCATTGCTGCGGCTCCTGTCTTTAGAAAAATGAAACTGATTAATCTTTTTTATCTAACATCAGAATTTCATTAATCACTACTTCGGTTATGTACTTCTTGTTACCTTCTTTGTCTGTGTAACTTCTTGAAGTCAACTTACCTTCTACAGCAACTTCTTTGCCTTTGTCCAAAAACTTCTCTGCAATTTCTGCTGTCTTACCCCATGCCACCAGATTGTGCCAGTTGGTTTCTGTTACCTTGTCACCTTTGGCATTCACATAGGTTTCGTTTGTAGCAAGATTAATACGCGCTACTTTGTTGCCGTTGTCAAGATTTTTTACTTCTGGTGCTGCTCCAAGATTTCCGATGAGTCTTACGCTGTTTCTTAATGTGTTCATTGTACTTTGTTTTTAATTGTTTATATTATTTATTTTGTTTGAATCGTTTGTTGTTTCCGATTGACGATGCAAAAGTGCAGCAGCCCCGGATTCTAAGTCGGATGATAAGCAGTTAGTTCCGAAAACAATCGAATGTAACCGTTTGTAATCGGATTGTTTTATCTTTGTATTCTTCAAATTATACTCTGAAAATGAAAAATGAAAAGACCTGTTTAGAATGTGGTGAAACATTGGTTGGCCGTGCCGATAAAAAGTTTTGTGATGATCAATGCCGCAGCAATTACAACAACAAAGCCAATAGTGATGTAACTGCAGAAGTGCGAAACATCAATAATATTTTAAGAAAAAACAGACGCATTTTGGAATCAGTTATTGGTGCTGATGGAAAAGTAAAAATCAGTAAGCAAAAATTATCGGATAAAGGATTTAATTTTAAGTATCACACACATCAGCATCAGACCCTAAAAGGGAGTGTATATAAATTGTGTTATGATTACGGCTATTTACCAATAGAAAATGATTTGATTTATGTTATAAAATGGGGAAACTTTACACCACAACAAGATGGAAAATAATTGTTATGTTTTTATCTTAAAGAACTTTATAAAGTGAATAAATAATAAGAGGCTGCTTCGAATTATGAAACAGCCTCTTATTACTTAATATTAATAAATATCATTCCACTACTATACTCATCTGATTGTTGCTGCCATTGGTTTGTACATTCAGCAAGTACACTCCTCTGGCCACTTTGCTCAAATCAAGTTGTAAGGAATTTTTACCTGTAACATTCGCATGTGTCTGTTTGATTAATACACGACCGCTGATTTCTGAAAGCGTTATTAGTGTCAGTCCTTTTTCTGCTGTGTATTCTACGTTTAACATATCTGATGTTGGTTGTGGATAAGCATTGAGAATATTGACTTTTGATTGAAAGTTGTTCTGAAAGCCTACAGTCGGGCCTATGTTAATCATATAATCTTCTGTCTCTCCTAAACTATACGATCCGCAAGGTATTATTGCCGATGCTACTGCTGTTTCTTGTGTTATCACGCGCATTGCTGTTAATCCGGAAACGGCCGACATCGGTATTAAAATGGTTCCGCTTTCTGTTCGTGGCCCCGAAGTGTAGGATGGTGAAACATATACTTCTTCTCCAGGATCACTGAACAATCCATTCTGATTATAATCAATAAATATTTTTGACATGTAGAAGTAGTAGCTTGCACAAGAATTTATCTGAATAGAGAAAGGAACTAAAGTTCCACGTAGTACACTCGGTGGTGTCGGTGCGCCTGCTCCACTCATATAATTACTGTATCTGTTTTTAATTGATCCCACCCCCGATGCAGTTGTATTACAATCAGAAGTATTATTTAATGTACCAAATGTCACATTGAAAATATCTTCATCCGCTGCAGAATTTGCACTAGATGCACAGTAGCAGGAGGTAAATAAATTCATTAAAACCTGAATCGGTGCTGATGTATCACTCTGGCTGCTATTGGTACATGTCACTATACATTGATACCAGGTATTAGTCATTTGTGTCTGGTTCTGTATCGGATAGTTGGTACCAAAATTAGTCCATGCAATACCATCAGGTGATGATTGCCATTGATATGTCAATCCGCTAACAGGAGGATTATTTTGTAACGATAGTACAACTGCAGAATCGGCACATACAGAAACAGCACTTGCTTCTGTATTGCCCGGTGATGGTGTACCACTACATGGTGTTGCTCCGGTAAACTCAAACTGTATTTGTGCTAAACCCATATTTGAGGTGTTTCTGCCGTTGGCTACCGGTGGTGCTAAGGGGTCGGGATTTGTAGTATCATTGTAATAGTAAATGCCCTTATTTGCTGTTGTTGTATAGCCTGCCCATGCTGGAGTATTACCCCAATTAGGTGTGTTTTCATCAACTGCAATTACTAAATTAGATATTCCATCCCATAGAAAGGGCGTTGGTAAAGTTAGTTCCATCCAAACATTGGCTGTAACATTAGCAGGTATCGTACCGGCAAAAACCTGCGTCATTGAAGCAACTGGAATCCAATCGGTAGTTGATGAGAACGAGGTTTTTGATGTATTTCCAAAATACACTACCCAATCTTGCCATAATACAGTAGGAGCAGACATAGTAGGTTTAAATCTAATTTTAGAGATTAATGCCGCACCGCCTCCCCAGCCGCCACTATTAATCTCTGTCGCTTCAACTATTTGCTGCGAATAGGAGTATCCATATAGATAGTAATTGGGCCAATAGTTACTTGTTCCCGTACCGGCACTACCGATTGACACTGTAATTTGTGCTTGTGCTCCTGTAAAGACTAGCGTTAAAAGAACTGTTAAGCTTAGTGATACATTTACAATAAATTTTCTTTTTGCAGTAAAAATCTTAGTTATCATAATTTTTAAGTTTAAATTTCCTATGATTTTAAAAGAGCTTTTAGTGTTTAGAGATATTGTATTGCTTATTGCACCAATCAGACTTCAATATTAACAATTATTTATTGATTACTCAAATTTACCCTAACATGAACGAGGTTTTGTTTTCAGATATTCATCGTTTATAGCTCATGATTGTTTAGCTCAATTTGTCTATCTTCTCCTAAATCTGTTTTCTAAAAAGGTTTTACTTAAAATGATATAAAAACAAAACAGGCTACCTTTTCAGGTAGCCTGTTTGCAATTAATAATAACTAAAATTACTTATCTCATACTGTATTACTCCACTACCACTCTCACCTG
>DKKR01000097.1 GCA_002455375.1 Bacteroidetes bacterium UBA6661 | reverse complement strand
AAGCAGCAATTTTTCAAAGACGGGTATGGTGAAAATACTTCTGAAAAAATTTAAAAATCTGGTTTTGGCAGATTGTCTTAAATGATAATTGTCCATGTATTAACTGTTTGGTGTGGGTTTGCTGACTTGATTTGTGATGCCGAAACTACACAATGTTTGCATATTTCATGCCATGGAATCGCTCGCATTGCACGGTAGATTCCCTATCTTAACGTGGAAAATTTAAAACTGCCCATTTAGAGCAATAAATTGTAACAAATAGGAAAAGTTATCGCTTTAAAAAATATTGTTTTCTCAGCCAAAAGGATTTATTTTTTTGATGAAGTAAAAGTATTGGATTAATTTGTAAAAGAGAAGTGTTTTTGGGATGTTGTAATTTAGAAGAATCAATTGATCAAATCAATGAAGTAATTGTTTGGTGGTTTCATCTTTTGTTAAAATCATTCATGGTTCGGTTTACACCATGACCGATAAAACTTTTAACAATCTCTTCTGCCAATTTTAATTTTTCAGGAATTTGTTGTAGTTGTTCTTCTGTCCAGTTGCCAAGTACATAATCAGCCTGACGGCCTTTTGGAAAATCACTGCCAACGCCAAAGCGCAGTCGTGCATAGTTGGTGTTGTTCAAACATTCCTGAATGCTTTTAAGTCCATTGTGACCACCATCACTTCCTTTGGCTCGCAGACGCAGTGTTCCGAAAGGTAAGGCAATATCATCAGTAATGACAAGGATATTTTCAATGGCAATTTTTTCGGCCTGCATCCAATATTGAATGGCTTTGCCGCTAAGGTTCATGTAGGTGGTGGGTTTGATTAAAAACACAGGCTTGCCACGATGACGCCACTCACTCAGGTGTGCATAGCGTGTATTGCTGAAAGTGCAGGCATGTTGCTGTGCAATAAAATCCAAGACACCAAAGCCGATGTTATGTCGTGTGCCGGCATATTCTGCACCCGGATTACCCAAACCAGCAATCAAAAATTTAGACATTGAACTTAAATTTTTTAAAAAACAAAAAGCCGGATATGGTTATATACCCGGCTTTGAATGATAGATTTTAAAAATTATTTAGCCGGTTTAGCAGCAGGTGCAGCAGCAGCCGGTTTAGCAGCAGTTGGAGCTGCAGCAGCCGCAGCAGCCGCAGGATTTTCTTCAACTACATTTCTTGTAGTTCTTACTGCAACAATAATGTTGTTTGGCGAATCGAGCAACGTAATGTTGTCACGTTGAATATTCGAAACTTTAACTGCTTGTCCTATACCCAAGGTAGTGACATCAATTTCAATAGCATCAGGTAAATTTGCAGGTAATGCACTGATTTGCATTTTGCGCATTTTCTGAATCAGCTTACCACCTTGTTTAACACCTTCTGCGCTGCCTTTAACGGCAACCGGAACAGCTATAGAAACAGCTTTGTCCGGATGTAATTGCAAAAAGTCTACGTGTTGGATTTTGTCCGTCACAGGATGAAACTGGATGTCTTGCATTACTGCATGAAACTGCTCTCCATTTACATCGAGATTAACCGTGTAAACTTGTGGAGAATAAACCAGATCTCTCAGTTCAAGTGCCGTTGTGCTAAAGTGCACATTTTCTTTCCCACCGTATAACACGCATGGTACATTACCATCGGCACGGAGTTTTTTCAACTCTTGTTTTTTAAGGCCTACTCTTTTGGTACCTTTAATCGTTAATGATTTCATTGTAATTGATATATAATTTTAAGATTTAACAAATAGATTGCTGATAGAAGAATATTCATAAACCCTTCTGATAGCATAAGCAAAAAGTTCTGCCGTTGATAGCTGTACTATTTTTGTTGATTTTTTTCGTAATGGTATGGTATCAGTTACTATCAGTTCGGTCAGTTTGGAGTTTTCAATAGTTTCGTAAGCTTTGCCCGAAAGTACAGCATGTGTACAGAAGGCTCTCACAGAGCAGGCTCCTTTTTCCATGAGCAAATCTGCAGCTTTTGTCAACGTACCTGCCGTGTCCACAATGTCGTCAACCAATATCACATCTTTACCCGCAACATCACCAATCACTTGCATGCTGGCAATCTCATTAGCACGTTTACGCTGCTTATCACAAATAGCCATTTCTGCATTAAAGAACTTGGCATATTCGCGGGCACGGTAAACACCTCCCATATCGGGCGCTGCAACCAACAGGTTGGGCAGGTTTAGATTTTTGATATATGGAACAAATATGGAAGAGGCATCTAAATGATCTACCGGAACATCAAAAAATCCCTGTATTTGCGGAGCATGTAAGTCCATAGTCATCACACGGGTGACACCGGCAGCAGTGAGCAGGTTAGCTACTAACTTACTGGCAATGGCTACTCTGGGTTTGTCTTTGCGGTCGCTGCGGGCAAAACCAAAGTATGGAATTACAGCAGTGATATAATGTGCCGAAGCCCTTTTAGCAGCGTCTATCAGAAGCAAAAGTTCAAACAAATTGTTGGTTGGTGCAAAGGTAGATTGGATGATAAACACATCGCAACCACGCACAGTTTCATCAAAATAGGGCGAAAATTCGCCATCGCTGAAATGCGAGACAATAACATCACCAAGCGGCAAACCATAACTAAGTGCAATGTTATCAGCCAGATAGCGTGTAGCTTCACCGGAAAACAATTTGACTTCTCTTGCCATAAATAACGAGTTTCTGAAAGGGCTGCAAAGAAAGGGAATTTTAGGCTATTTTCAAATAGTTCGTTTTGATTATTTTTTCATTGCAATTAAAAATGAGATACTGTGCTGCCTATTCTACAATAGTAGAAATTTGATTGGCTTATTTGCCACCAAGAACTATTCAACCTATTCGTTTCATCTACAATAGTAGAAATTTGATTGGCTTATTTGCCCCTCACGCGCAGGGCTTGAAAAGCCGAAATCTACAATAGTAGAAATTTGATTGGCTTATTTGCCATGTGCATGTTCGGATTCGCACAGACAATCTACAATAGTAGAAATTTGATTGGCTTATTTGCCTCTATCGCTGCCAAAAGTATAAACTTAACTTTGAATATCAATTTTTTACAACTTTGATAAAATTGGGAGTTACCCCCCACCTTTTATGAAGAGAACTGATTCTAAATTGATATTCAGTGGGTTGTCTTAAATCAAGAATAGAACCTACCTTATGTTTGTATATTTAAATGATGATAAGATCGTTATCTATTAATGTAGCACTCCCATAACGGATAGTTTCTTTATGGCTTACTTTAAAAATATAGATACTGTCTCCTGCATCAAATCTATTTTTAAATTTTCTTTCAATAGTATTAAGTACAATATTTAATACGCGATTTGAGTTTTGAATTTCGAAAACAGAAAATTGTACACGCACACCATACTTTTCTAAGAATTTAGAAAATCGGCTTCCGGTTTTGTTGCATGATATATCGTAAGCAGCATTACTTTTTAATATGTCAAAGAACTTCGGGGTGAATTTGCTTTAAGGTTTTCTGTTTTTTGTATGTTCCAGTAATTTATCAAAGTCGGATTGGTACAATTTATCCTGCACAATACGGAATTTTTCAAATTCACTTTCTGCAAAGGCTTGGGCTATTTCATGCGTTACTTTGCCGGGATTATCTAAAATATCACGTTCATTAAATTCTAAAAATTTATTCAAGCGTATTTCCCAATCCTGCATGGTCATTGGTATTCCTCTAAGTGTAAAATCTTCCGCTAAATCCAAATAAGCAGAGACAATACGTTCCAACGATGCCATTTCATTTTGAGTTAGATAATTTTTGGCAATGGAAACGTCAGATTTTTGAATTTTACCTTCTGGTGCAGCTTCCCAAGTGCTTAGCCCCATATTTTCTTTTTGGTGATTGGCTCTTTTTACAATTAGTTCAGCCGCTGTATGCCGATGAATTGCCCAATGCAATTTATTTTGCACTGTAGCATAAAAACGTTTGGTGGTACTCGCACTTTTATCATAGTCTAATGATGTAGCGTATAAATCGGTTATTTTTTGATAAAATCTGCGTTCGCTCAATCTTATCTCACGGATTTTTTCTAACTGCTTTTCAAAGTATTCTTTGGTAAGAATAGTACCGCTCTGCTTCAGTCGAGGAACATCCATTACCCAACCTTGTATGGTATAATCCTTAGCTATTTGCCCTACCCATTTACGAAATTGTGTTGCCCGTTCAGAATTTACTTTAAAACCTACAGACATGACCATTTGTAAACCATAGTGATTGGTTTCGTAGTTTTTACCGTCAGTAGCAGTTATTCGAAATTTTCGAATAACTGAATTTTCTTCTAGTTCGGCATCTTCAAATATCTTTTTGATATGGTAGTTTATCGTGTTTACTTCCACATCATAAAGTATTGCCAGCATTTTTTGTGTTAGCCATATATTTTCATCCTCATAACGCATTTCTACGCTTTGCTCATTATCACCTGTTGCAGCGATAAAAGTAAGATACTCGGCTGCCGAACTGCGGATGTTTGGAGTGTGTTTATCTTTTTTCTTACTCATTAGTTTTGTTTTTAGGTTGCACAAAATTCAACCAACCCTTATTGGTCTTATCCAAATCCAGTTTTCTCCAATCATTGCCTTCAAATTCATGAATTTGGTGAAGCCACATCAATCCTTTCTTGGCGATATGATAAGCACCGTTGGCATCGGCATCTTTGGGTAAAGTCGCATCAGCATTGCGGCTGTCGTAAAATGAACCTTGAGCATTCCTTACAGGAGAAATCAAGTAATCCACTTCACTGTTCGTAATGCTGTTACGCATTTGAAGGGTGAGTTTAAACAAATCCATCATTCCTTTTAGGAAGTCTTTTCCGCTTTGTGTAGCTACTTGTGCTTTGATGCAGGTCCCACTTCCATAACTGATATTGTGTTTGCCTAATAAGTCTTCAAATTGTTCAGTGAGCTTAATTTCTTTATTGTCCCATTGGTTATTCGCAGAAGGATTTCTAAAGGTTAAAATTCTTTCGCCCTGGGTACAAACCGTCCATTGGGTTTGTGTGCCAGTTGCCCTTTCGGTGAAATTGTCGTAATCAAAGGCAAATTCAAAGTATTGCTCCTTTGTATTAAAGTGAATGCTATCAAATTTTTCAAAAAACTTTTGAGCCTTTTCTATGCTTTCGTATTTAGTGTAAAATAGGTTAACAAAACCTGTGGTAGGGTCTATCTTACTGGTATTCCATGCCGGCACATAAAACAAGAAACCACTTTGTTTACCCATTTTTTGAAAGCTTTCAAATTTATTAGCCAATTGTAAGGCATTGTACAATCCACCTGCTTCATTCGGAGCTTTGTCTTTAAACACTAAATAATTGAGCTTGTCTATCAGCATTTTTTCCAGCTTTTGATAGACTTGCTTTTCTACCGCAAACCTTCCTCGTTTAAAGCCCATGTTCAGGTCTTCCATCACCACAATGGCATTATACTCCACCATCATTTTGGCTATCTTATGCACCACTTGAGAGATATAGCCTTCTTTCAGTTCTTTTATGCTTTCAATCGTTCCCCAGTTTTCTCTGGCATCAGCTCTTTCCTTCTCTTTCTTTTCTAAAAGTGTTTTGTAAGCCGTTTTGTGGGTAATGCCTTTGTATTCGTTGATGATATCATTGAGAGAAAATTGTTGTAAAATTTCTCCTTTTTGATTGATGAGGGAGAGATAAATGAGGTGTCTTTCGCCACGATCCAAACCAATGATATTGACATCGGGATTTTGTCTTAAAAACGAAAGTACCTCTTGGTTGATGTAGTCATTACCACTGGCTTTAAAATTGAGTGTAATGGGCACATGAAACTGAAATTTATCCACTGTAAATCGTTTGTCTTTCACCAAATCATAAGTAAACAAACTTTCCTTCTTGGTGTTGAGCGGGTTTTTATTGGCAACCTTTTCATTGGCTTTATGCACAATAATTTTATCCTTCTTGATGGAAGATTTACGATAGAAGATTTCAGCTTGTCCATTGAGTTTATACACTACATCTCTCAAATTTTCAGAATCAAATAAGGCTTTCCAATACAGAGTATGCATGTTGGGCTTTCCTTTGCTGAATTCAGAAAAGTCTTTGTTATAGATTTGGAAGAGATAGAGTTTGCCTTCGTCAACCAATTGATGGATGTAGGTTTCATCTATTTCTGTGTATGAAATGGTATAGCCCTGAGCTTCTTTTTCCCTATAAAAACCATCAATGGAATCGTAGCTATCGGTATCTGAAAAATTAAAACCAAACTGTTTCCAATCCGGATGTTTGGCAATGGAATCTTTAAAGAAATCAATCATCTTTCTACAATCCGAAAGATTGAAATCTTTCTTTTCAAAACCAGTCTGTGGTGTACCACCTTTGGTATGTGTGCTATGGTTTCTAATGGTGATAATTTCTTCCGAAGGATTGTAAAATGCAATATTGCTTCTACTGAAAAATACTTTGGGCAACATTTTACTGGCACCCGGGAGCAATTTGTAATTGACTTTGGAATAGGTATCCTGTGTCTTAGACTTAGGCGTTTTCTTAAATATTCCATTATGTTTTTTATCCATCACACCTAGAAAATAATCATTTTCTTTTCTAAATAAAACGGAAGTATTGTCGGGCTCTTTATTCACATCCCAACCGGCTAACAAAGTACTATTCTCAAAATTCAACTTATACTTTTCTACGCTATAAGCCTTTTGCGAAGCAAAGTTGCGTACCTTGTTGTAGAGTGAAATTAAATATTGCAATTCCTCATAGTAAGGTGCTATGGTATTGTAAAAACTTTGGTCTTTTTCTAAGGTGCTGTCGTGAGGAAGCATTAAGGGTTTCACAAAATGCAAAACCAACATCAAAGCATCTAAGAAGGCTTTTATATCATCAATTTCTTTGGTCTCTTGATTCAGTTTTTTGTCTTCGGGATAATCCTGTTCCAATAGCCCTTTGATACAACTATATTTTGCGGTTACATTAGCTACCAAATCATATTCCTTGTCATTGACGGTAGTTTTGAAATAGCTATTGAAATAGTTTGCAATAAGGTGTTGCTCTTCTTCCAAGTCTTTAAGTAAATCATTTTCAGTACGATAATTCCAAAGGGCTACTTCTATTTCTGTAATAGAGAAATAATCTTGTTTTAGGTATTTTTCAATCACTTCTTCCTGCTTCTTAGAAAGTCCATTTCTACCTATCTCAAGCGTGTTGGTAAAACTATATTTCAAAGCATCTTTTATCAAACTAAAATCACCAAACAGAGCTTGTGAAATATCAGTAATGGTTTTTCCGTTACGGATATAAATTTGGGAAAGATTATTGCTACTTAAGTTTGCCAATAACTCCTGTAGTCGTTCCAATACATTTTCAGCTCCATCTTTTTCAGAGGATTGATAAGATTTTATATTGGCGTGGTAATATTCCTGAATTGCCTTTAAAACCTCTTGACTATTTTCAAACTTTTCAGCTAAAAATGAAACACTTTCCCTATCGCTCAAAATCATTTTGTAGAGCGGTTTCAGTTTCGGGATTTTATTTTTCTTGTCTTTTGGTTGATTGTATAGGTTGATGTATTCGTTTAAGCCTTGAATTTTCTTTTCATTTTCTTTAGCCACTCTTCCGCCAATAATGAGGTTATACACCTCAATTTGTTTTTGAGTTAAGACAGAATTGTAATAGTCTAACTCAAAAGCTTCATCTATGGAGCGTATGTTTAGATATTCTTCAATCTCTTTATAGAGTACACTGCACTTTTCGTGTAGTTCCGGTACTGCTTTCAGTTTTTCAAACACCTTTATATTATCCAAAAACTTTGGCAAATTTTCATGTACCAAACGGTAAGCAATAGCAGTGCTTTGAGCCTTGTCGGTGTACATATTTTTTCGGTTTTCATGAAAGCCTATAAAATAGGTGGTAAAGGTTTTGAATTCCTCTATTCTATCTTTATCCTCTTGTTTGGTTAGCCAAGCAACCATCAACTCCGTAATCAGTTCTTTTTTATCCAGAACTTTAAAGATTTCGTTGGCATCTCCTGTCTTAAAAGCAGCCACAATTTCTTTTCTTAGATCGTCTTGGTTTTTCTCAAACTTTTTCTTAAAGTCCTCTTTTTTCTTTTCTTCTGGTGATGCAAGATATTGCTCCTGAAAATCCTGTAAATTATTCAACTTCAAACCATCCAAAGCCAATTCAATAAAATACTGGTGGTAGCGGTCTATCAGTTTTTTTACTTCTTGATAGCTTTTTGCTCTAATAGCATCTTGCTGTAGCAAACCTTTGGTTTGAATATTTTCTAAAGTTTTGCCAATAGGTTTGAGTTCAAAACGCAGGGTTTTACTTAGAGTGTATTTGTTGATGAATTGCTGCATAGAGTTTTTATAAATTAATGAAGGTTAAAAATAGTATTTTCTTACTGTATTATAACAGTTTGTTTTTTATTGCAGTCATTATATGGATATTGTATTGAGGTTGTTTAAATTAAGTTCAGTTTTGCGATTCCTCATAATAAAATAAGGGAAGAAATTTAGACCTCGCCAATAAATATATATTAGGAAATTGATTTTTCCTAATATGGCACAGTTGTTTAAGTTAAAAATTTCTATTTTCGCAGCCTCGTTTTTAGAAATGCTGCAAGTTAGAAATCATCAATTGCAACATAAACAGAAACGTTCATTTAAAAATTGCAATTAATTAATTTTACCCGGATGGCGGAATTGGTAGACGCGCTGGTCTCAAACACCAGTGANNGCCGGTTCGATCCCGGCTCCGGGTACAAAAAGCCCTCGCATGAGGGCTTTGCTTTTTAATGTAAACAGCTATGGGTTCACCCGGTTTTGACGATATTTATATGGATTTGGCAAAGACACTTGCCTTAAAATCGCACTGTGTTAAAATGCAGGTGGGGGCGGTACTCACCAAAGATACACGCATCATCTCTCTCGGATATAATGGTCCGCCTGCAGGCACACACAATTGCGATACAGAATGGCCTGATGATGGTTGTCCGCGCGACAGCAAGGGAGGATGCTCCTTAGCCATTCATGCCGAGCAAAATGCCGTTCTTTATGCTGCAAAAAATAAAGTGTCGGTAGAAGGGGCTACACTGTATGTAACGCTCTCGCCTTGTCTGGCATGCGCCAAGGTGGTGTTTACGGCAGGAATAAAAAAAGTGATTTTTTTAAATTCCTATGCGCAGTATAAAGGCATAAAATCCGATGAAGGTGTTGACTTTTTAAGAAAATTTAATGTAGAAGTGCAACAATATACCCCCGGAACTGTTTCCGGTACATAATATTTTTACATGCAGTCTGATCAGAAAAAAAACTTTCAACCATTATGGTATGCTTTGTTGATTACCGTAGGTATTGTCATTGGTGTTTCTTTAAACTCATCATTTAAAGGCGGTACAAATATTTTGTTCAGCCGCAGTGCATCGGGTGGTTTCAACAAAATTAATGATGTGGTTAACTACATCCGTCAGGAGTATGTTGACACCATTAATCAGCAGGAGTTGGTCAACAGCAGTATTACACAAATACTTCAAAACCTTGACCCACATTCTTCCTACATACCTGCCGATGAACTGAAGTCGGTTAATGAACCACTTGAAGGGAATTTTGAAGGTATAGGTATTGAGTTTCACATACAGTACGATACTATCATGGTGGTGTCAACCATTGCAGGTGGCCCTTCTGAAACTATCGGCCTTAGACCCGGTGACCGCATTGTCGAAGTAGATAAGAAAAAAGTTGCCGGCATTGGCATTAAAAACGAAGACGTGTTTAAGTATCTGCGNNTTTATTAAAATTTCGAGATTCTCTGCCACCACCTACGATGAATTTATGGAGGCTGTAGAGGCATTGAAAAAACAGGGAATGCAAAATCTTATTCTTGATTTAAGAGGAAATCCCGGTGGTTACTTAGATGCAGCAACCATGCTTGCTGATGAGTTTTTGCCTGATAAAAAATTGATTGTTTACACAGAAGGTAAGGCAAGACCACGAAAAAATTATTATGCTACTGAGAAAGGCGATTTTGAAAAAGGAAAGGTTTTTGTGCTGATAGATGAAGGCTCTGCATCGGCATCAGAAATTCTTGCAGGTGCCTTGCAGGATTGGGACAGGGCAGAAATTATTGGTCGCAGGTCTTTCGGAAAAGGATTGGTACAGGAGCAAACACTGTTTCCTGATGGATCGGCCATGCGACTGACTGTTGCACGTTATTATACACCAACAGGACGCAGCATACAGAAACCTTATAAGAATGGCTACATGGCCTACGAAGAAGAAGTGTATGACCGGTATAAACATGGCGAAATGGTAAATGCTGACAGTACACATTTTAACGACTCACTTAAATACACCACTCCCGGAGGTAAAATAGTGTATGGCGGAGGAGGTATTATGCCCGATTTGTTTATTCCTATTGACACCACTTCCGACAATGAATTTGCCCGTTCTGTTTTTGGATTAGGATTGGTAAGTCGTTTTTCGTACGACTATACCGATAAGCACAGGAACAAACTCAACACCTTTAAAAGCATTGATGATTACATAAAAGGATTTTCTGCCGATCAGCGTTTGCTCAGCGACTTTTTTGTTTACGCTATTGATAATAAAGTAAGACCTGATGAAAAAAGTATTCAAGCATCAAAACAGCTAATTGCCAATCAGCTTAAAGCAAACATCGGAAGGTTGTTGTTTGGGAACGATGCTTTTTATCGTGTTGTATTGTCAGATGACAAAGCATTTAATGCAGCCTTACAGCAAGCGGAAAGTACGGTACAGAGTAAGGTTAAAGAGTCTGAAATGAAGTAGGATATATTTGATCTTAATGCTTCTATCTTTTTGCACGATGCAAATAACAGATGAAATAAAACAGCGGCAATTGACTTTAGCTTTCTTATTGTATTTCTGTATCAACAGAATCCTTATTCACCATGTAATTATTATCTCAGATTGCGCAAATGGTATTTCGAATTGCTGCTATGACTTATTCTGAATAATATTAATTTTTTCGAGAACAATTTTTTTTATTTCAAGCACATCTTCTTTATAAAAACCTGTTGCTACAATAGCGCCTTCACCGGTTGTGTTTATAGTGATAGAAGAAAACCCTACCAACGGTGTGTTGATTTCAACAGAAGATATTCGTGAAAAAGGAATGGTTTTTTCTTCACCGCTGAATACACCCGGTATTCTGAATGTAATACCATCATTGTCTATTCTTATTTTGTTGGGCAATACTTTATTCCCTTCCGACATTCGGGATGCTTGATATTCTTTCATCGTTTTTAGAATAATGTCAAAGTTATGCAACATTCATATATCATTCACGAAAATTTAAAATAGTGGCATTTGATTTGCGTTATTGTAATTACCGTAACACAGAAAATAAGGAGTTTTTCAGGTTAGTTTTAGGTTAGGTAAAAGGGCTGTCTGCTTCAGACGGCCTTTTTATTTTCCTTTCAACAAATCATGAATTTTCAGCACCTGCGGTAATAAAGGTTCTGTGCCATCATTTTTTATCAGATAGTTACAGCGTTTGTTGCGATCTTCTTCATTAAGTTGTCTGGCAATAATTGTTTTTATTTTTTCTTCAGATGTGTTATCGCGTTTCATGGCGCGTTCAATCCTTGTTGTTTCAGGTGCAGTAACACAAATTACAGCATCTAAAATCTTATTTGCTCCCGACTCAAACATAATGGCAGCTTCTTTAAGAATATAATCAGCATTTTGTTTATTGCACCATATATTAAAATGTTGTGCAACTGCCGGATGCACCAAGGCATTTACTGCATCTAACTTTTTTTTATCATTAAAAATAAGTGAAGCCAAAACAGGACGATTGAGTTCGCCTTGCTCATTATAAATACTGTTGCCAAATAATTGTTTGAGTTTGTTGCGCAGCGGTTCAAGGTTCATTAACTGTTTTGCTGCTTTGTCTGCATCATAAACAGGAATGCCTAAAGTTTTAAAAATATTAGCTACAAAGGTTTTTCCTGAGCCAATGCCACCTGTTATGCCAATTTTTTTCATCAACGTTCTATAAAATAGTTTACGGTTGACGGAACAATAGATGAAACATTTATTCCTTGTGGCTTGCTGATTAATTCTACCGCAAGTTGACCTTCTTTTAAATACCGTTTTGCCGAAACCATTACCTGAAATGAGTCTGCATTAAGTTGCTCATAGCGTTTTAAAGGTACCTGAATGATGAGTTCTGCCTTATCAGGAATGAGTATAACTTTACCACTGCCATTGATAGCATAATTTAAAGCAATAGCAATTTTTTTCTCGATAAATTCTTCAACAGGAATATAAATCTTTATTTCTTTTTGCGACA
>DKKR01000024.1:42173-42449 GCA_002455375.1 Bacteroidetes bacterium UBA6661 | reverse complement strand
AATTCTGTCTATTTCAGTTTGAACATCAACAAGGTTATATTTTGTAACCTTGCAATTACCTATCATTGCATTAAATGCAGAAACATCATTGCCAACCGCATGTATTCCTAACTCACAAGATTGAACCATTGTAGTTCCACTTCCTGAAAATGGGTCGTAAACAATGTCACCCGGCTTAAAATAAACTTCCTTCTTGAATTTGTCTGTGTGGTTGTCAAGGAAATATTCAACTAACTGAGGAATAAATTTTCCCTTGTATGGATGAAGTCTGTGAAC
>DKKR01000024.1:0-42149 GCA_002455375.1 Bacteroidetes bacterium UBA6661 | reverse complement strand
GAAATGTTAGAAGTAGTAACATTTTTGTCCAAATACTCTGTCGCCCACTGGCTTGCTTCTTTTATTGATAGTAATTCTGCCATTTTATTTGTTTTTAGTTACTCTGTATTTAATTGTTTTTTCAGCAACTTTAAGTGCTTGAATTCCCAAGTCTTCGTCTTGAATTTCATAAAGAATTTTCTCACTCAAATATTGGATAAGCAAGGATTCTTTGTCGAGTTCAAGTATCTCAGCCAACTTAGTAATTTGCTCTCTTGTGGCCTTTCTCTCTCCACGTTCAATTTTACTGAGTATAGCTGTGTCTATGTCGAGTTGAGCAGAAACGTGTCGCAATAGCAACCTTTTTTTTTCTCTTTTCTCTCTGATTATTTCTCCGGTCTTTTTCAATTTGAAAATATTAACTTGACAATAATTGTCAAATGTAAAAAGACTTTTTGATTTGGTCGCAATAAACTTTAAAGATTTTATCAACAGTCTGCAAACTTGTCAAGAAGTCGGGTGGTGGGTGGTTTTGGAGTGGTGGAGTGCAAGTTCTTTAGCAAGCTTGGGTTTTTGCAAATGTGCTCCCGAAAGCTTTCAGGACATGTCAACCTTATTTAAGTAGTTTATTGAAGTCATTTGGTTGTCTTGTTCTATGCTACAATTTTTTCTGATGAACATAAGCAGCATTTCACTATTTAATTCACCAAAAAGTTGTGCTTTTAAAATATTTTACTTTGATATACAACGACTTATAACTTTTTTTTCGCCATCGGCTTCTGCTTGGTATATATTTGCGCCCTCAAAAAATAATCCTGTAAGATTACAGATATGAAATTATCACAATTTAAATTCGGCCTAAACGAAAACCTTCTTGCTCCACATCCTGCTGCCAACCGTGACGAAAGTAGGTTAATGGTAATTGACCGTAAAACCGGTAAGATTGAGCATAAAATCTTTAAAGACATCATTAATTACTTTGACGAGGGCGATGTGATGGTGATGAATAATACCAAGGTTTTTCCTGCACGCCTTTATGGCAATAAAGAAAAAACAGGTGCTAAAATTGAAGTCTTTTTATTGCGTGAGCTAAATCCTGAAAGTAAACTCTGGGATGTGCTTGTGGACCCTGCACGTAAAATACGTATTGGAAATAAATTGTACTTCGGTGAGGACGATATGCTTGTTGCCGAGGTAATTGATAATACAACNNGAAGATAAAGAGCGCTATCAGACTGTTTATGCCAAAAACGAAGGTGCTGTTGCAGCGCCTACTGCAGGACTACACTTCAGCAAACAACTATTAAAGCGCCTTGAAATTAAAGGAATCAATCTTGCTGAGTTGACACTGCATGTTGGATTAGGAACATTCAGGCCTGTTGAGGTTGAAGACCTTACCAAGCATAAGATGGATTCAGAGTGGTTTAGTATTACGCAGCCATGTGTTGACATAGTTAATAAAGCAAAGGCCGGTAAACATCGTATTTGCGCAGTAGGCACTACGTCAATGCGCGCTATGGAGTCATCCGTTTCTACATTAGGAGAACTTAAACCATTTGAAGGCTGGACTAATAAATTTATTTTTCCGCCTTATGATTTTAGTCTTGCCAATTGTATGGTAACTAATTTTCACATGCCTGAGTCAACTTTGTTGATGATGGTCTCTGCGTTTGCAGGTTATGATCTTACCATGCATGCTTATAAATTAGCGATGAAAGAAAAATATCGCTTCTATAGCTATGGCGATGCCATGCTGATTATCTGATAGTTTATTTATTATGAGCCAAAAGCGATTTGCAATAATAGTTGCCGGAGGCAGTGGAACCCGAATGCAAGCCAATGTTCCTAAGCAGTTTTTGTTGCTTGAAGGACGACCCGTACTCATGTATTCTATTGAATGTTTGCATCGTGTAGGTGCAGATGTTACAGTGGTTTTGCCTGATATTGAACATAGCCATTGGCAATCATTGATTCAAGAATATCATTTTAAAGTACCGCATAAGATTTCTTCGGGAGGTTTAACCAGAAACCGTTCTGTATTTAATGGCTTACAAACCATTGACGATAATGAAGCCTTAGTTGCTGTGCATGATGCAGCAAGGCCAATTTTAAAACCGGAACTGGCAGAAAAACTCTTTGAGCATGCTGCTCACAGGGGTAATGCCATACCCGTTGTAGCTGTCAGAGAGTCGTTAAGGCGAATTAATTCAGCGGAGAATAAGGCTGTCAATAGGGCTGAAATTTTCGCTGTACAAACACCGCAGGTCTTTAAAGTTGATTTGCTTAAAGATGCTTTTATCAGAAATAGCGACATTACTTTTACAGATGAAGCTTCATTAATTGAGGCTGTTGGACATACTGTATCTTCCATTCAGGGCGACAGAGATAATATTAAAATCACTTTTCCGGAAGATATTCTTATTGCATCCATACTGCTCAAGAAGCAATTATCCATCTGAAGTGGGCACTTATTTTCTCTTGTAAGAATTCATAAAAATTTGTGTAATTTTATTTCGCAAATCATTACATTAAATAAAAATATTTGATGGTGAAAGAAACGATAGCAATGTTTTTTACGTTTAAGTACTATCAACATTGAGTTGTGTAAATCACTTGTTGAAGCAATATAAAATTCAAAGCATTAAATGATAAACTTGCAAAACACTTTTCCATTGTTTTCAAAAAAACTCATGAATGCTATGTTTATAATGCCATTGGTATTTCTGATGTTGTTTGTGTCCAATGTTTGGGCTGGAGGCAACGATACACTTGCTGCTAATGTTGATGAAAATGTTCACGTTGCAGAGAAGCCTAAAGATTTTGAAATAGCGTTGCAACCTGCTTTACTCAGTGATAACAGCACTTCACAAATTCGTGCAGGGTTGATTTATGATTGCACAACAAATACAATTGTCTGGGAAAAAGATTTAAAGTATGCTTATCCAATAGCGTCACTTACTAAAATGATGGTGGCACTAATTGCCATTGAAGAAATTAAGTGTGGTACTGTTGATTGGCAAGATCAGGTTTCTGTGACAAAAACTTACAGAAAAAGTAAAAGAAGTAAGCGTACTTATACAGTTAACGAAACATATAGTCTTGAGTCATTATTAAAAATGGCTATGATCCCTTCAAATAATGAAGCTTGCGGACTTATAGGAAAACATATCAGTGGCTCTGTTGAAACCTTCGTGACAAGAATGAATCAGAAAGCAGCAGCATTAGGAATGACACAAACTTTCTATTCAAATCCATCCGGTTTACCGGCAGGCTATGGAAGCTTAGACAACAGTTCTTCACCTTACGATTTGTTAAAGCTGTCAACGGAGTTAATCAAATTTCCTGAACTTCTTTCCATTACCAATATTGCTTTTGCAGAGGTAGAAAACGGCCATGGATCCAATGTTTACAGAAACCATAACCATTTGGTTATGGACTATCCCGGAGAAGTGGACGGGCTAAAAACCGGCTATACAAAAAATGCAAAGTTCTGCTTGGTTGCTACAGCAAAGAAAAACGATCATCGTTTAATTGCCATTGCCTTAGGTGCATCAAACCCTTGGTTGCGCAATCAGATTGTTGGTGAAATGCTCAATAATTATTACACGCAGTTGGGTTTTGGACCTATGGGGAATCAAAAAGTTGATCCATTGTTTGCTAAGGCAGATAGAAAAACAGTAAATGATATTGCAAGCAGCAATGTACCTGTAATGAATCAGGAAATAGTTTATAAAACAGTTACATCAATTCAGAAAAGAGCACACATTGTAAAATCAGGACAAACCTTATCAGACATTGCTGATAAATATAATTGTTCTGTTAATGAACTTAAAAAATGGAATGGGCTAAAATCAAGTCGGATTCTTAAAAATCAAAGGCTTTATGTACGTGTACACGTGAAGAAACAAATTCCTGTCAGTACAAAAGTTATTGATAATTACGATGAATGTGAAGACAATGCAGAAGATTGCGCACCACAAAATGTTGCCGATAAGCAGGAAACTCCAAAGAAAGAACAACTGCCAACTTCGCAAAGTAAACCTGCATTGAAAGTGATATATCATGAAGTGCAGCCCGGTGATACTTTATGGAAAATTGCACAGCAATATCCCGGCACTTCTGTTGATCAACTGAAAAAAATAAATAAAATTTCAAATTCAAAGGACCTTAAAGCAGGCAGCAAAATAAAAGTGTCAGTGAAGGGCTGATATTTAAACAAACCAAATCAGAATGAAAATCAAACTTTTAGTTACAAGTTTAATTGTGGTATTTAGTGTTGGCCGGATAAATTCTCAGACAGTAAGCTATCCCGTTGACAATGATTCAAAATTAATTTGCTACACCAAGGTAAAAGAGTTAGCCGGAGTTTCTAAGAATGATATATTTGACAGAGCATTAGGATGGATTAATTCCTATTACAAGAACCCTGCTGATGTGTTGCGTGAAAATGATAAAGCCAATGGAAAACTACTTTGTAAAGCACGATTTAAATTAATGGGCGAGCCTGATAAGAGTGGATTTCAAAAAGATCAGGGCAATGTGCAGTATTCATTGATTATTGAAGCAAAGGAAGGCAAGTACAGATATAAACTAACAGAAATTAACTGGAAGCAACCTTCTTATTTCCCTGTAGAACGTTGGATGGATACAAAGAATCAATACTACACTAAAGACTGGGATTGGAATTTGAAATATACCGATGAGCAATCGCATAAAATCATTGCTGAATTAGAGAAATATATGTCAAATCCACCTAAGGTCAAGAAGGACGATTGGTAACCTAAGCTACTCTTTTTGACTGACTGCTTTCCGTAATTTTCTGATTTTGCAAATCAACATTTTCAATTAAAACCAAACCGGGTTTTTTGCCTTTTTCTAAAGTGCCAAGTTCGCTGTCCATTTTAAGAGCCTTTGCACCATTAATTGTTGACCAGGTTAAAAGTTGATGAAGTGATATTTGAGGGAATTTTTTTGTAATGATTTTTAATTCTGATAAAATACTCAACTGATTGTTTGAAGCAAGACTATCAGTGCCAATCAAGATGTTTTCAGTTGCTTTAGTTATTCGTTCAATTTCGGGAAGGGTATTTTCAATATATAAATTGGCATTCGGACAAAGACACCACCAGCATTTTTTAGTATTTGCTATTGCATATCGTATGTCATCATCACTGCTGAAAGTATTATGGACAAAAATGATTTCATCACAAAGGTTCAACCATGGCACATAGTTTTGAATTGAACTTCTTCCGTTTGGTTTAATATGCGGCAATTTATTTCCTGACAATTCAAAGAAATTTTTTAAATCACCTGTGCCGGTTTCGAAAAGCGTGTTTTCAGATGCCGTCTCCTGATTGTGTATGGTTATTATTGAAGGTTTATTGGCGTTTATTTTCTGAAACAAATGTGGTGTTACAGAGTAGGGTGCATGTGGGCTTATGCTGCATTTTGAATTTCTGTTGTTTAACTGTAGCGTTTCTTTAAGTTCTTTAGCCATGTTCCACACTTTATCTGTATTCAATTCAAACAAGTCATAAGCTTCAATAAAAGTGTGGTATTGTAAATCAGATTTATTCTTTAATTGAAATGTAATGGAGGTATTGCTGATATCGCCAACGGCAACAATACCCACTTCTAACATACTTTCTTCAGCCGATTTAATAGTGTTTATTATTTTATCGTGCTCGGCCTTCATTCTAACAGAGACCAAATCTTTAATAAAACCGGTGAGTTTGTTGTGTTTATTTATTTCCCCTTTAAGGTACGAGAGTTCAAGATGACAATGTGCGTTAATGAATCCCGGTGTCAACATACCATGAAATTTTTGAATGGCAGACCTTTCTATTTGAATTTGCAAAGCATTATTCAGTGATGCAATATTTTCAAAAACATCAATAACTACTCCTGAGTTGTCCATTACAACAATGCCGTCTTTAAGGGGAGTACTGCAAACAGGGAAAACAAAATCTGCCGAATAAAATTTCATAATTACAAAACTAAATGATTTGTGTATCGGCTGATATTTTCATCGTACCTTTGTGAAGTGAAATCAACACCTAACATCAGGGAACTCACTTTTGATCAACTGTCTGAAGCCATTGCTGAGTTTGGCGAAAAGTCATTCAGGGCTAAACAGATATACGACTGGCTCTGGAACAAAAGTGCACGTTCATTTGACCAAATGAACAATGTGCCATTGTCACTCCGAAATAAACTGGCCGAAAAGTTTGCATTTACTCCTATTTGTGTAGCACATGAACAACGCAGTAATGACAGAACCATTAAGTATGGATTTAAACTACATGATGGTCATTTAATCGAGGGTGTATTAATCCCCACAGCTTCACGAATGACTGCTTGTGTTTCCTCTCAGGTTGGATGCAGTCTGTCATGTAAATTTTGTGCAACAGGCAAATTGGATAGGGTGCGTAATCTGAATGCCGATGAGATTTACGATCAGGTGGCTATTATCAGAGAACAAAGTATGGCGGTTTATAATATTCCCTTAAGCAACATCGTATATATGGGAATGGGTGAGCCACTATTAAATTATGCCAATGTGCTGTCATCCATTGAGAGAATTACCGCTGCCAATGGACTTGGTATGTCACCTCAGAGAATTACAGTCTCAACAGCCGGAATAGCAAAGATGATAACTAAACTTGGTGATGATGAAGTGAAGTTTAATCTGGCGCTTTCACTTCATGCTGCTAATGACAGTAAGCGCGATAAAATTATGCCTATCAATGAACATAATAATCTGGAGGTATTAAGCGATGCACTCAAGTATTTTTATGACAAAACAGGCACTCGGGTAACCTATGAGTTTATTGTCTTTAACAACTTTAACGACTCGCTTAAAGATGCACAAGAACTGGCTGAATTTGCCAAACATGTTCCTTGTAAGATTAATCTTATAGAATACAATGCTATAGGCGATGGTGTTTTTGAAAAAGCCCGATTGGACAGGTTAGAAGTATTTAAAAATTATTTGGAAAGTAAAAATTTGGTAGTCAATATCAGACGCAGCAGAGGCAAAGATATTGATGCTGCATGTGGTCAATTAGCTAATAAGAATCAGTAAACTCATAAAGGCTGCTGCTACTTAAAAACCTACCTTTGCAGCCGTTAATTATGACGCTCAGTTTAGATCAGATTAAAAAACCCATTTCGCTTGAAATGGACAGTTTTGAAAACAAGTTTCGCGATGCCATGCGAAGCAAGGTGTCATTGGTTGACAAAATTATGCACTACATTGTAAAGCGCAAAGGCAAGCAAATGCGACCCATGTTTGTTTTTCTTTCAGCCGGTGTGTGTGGCAAAATAAATGAATCTACATATACAGCAGCATCCCTTATTGAATTGTTGCACACTGCAACATTAGTTCATGACGATGTTGTGGACGATGCCTTACAACGAAGAGGATTTTTTTCTATCAATGCAGTCTGGAAAAATAAAATTGCCGTGCTGGTGGGCGATTATTTATTGTCACGTGGGTTGCTTATTGCTGTTCAGCATAAGGAATTCAAACTTTTGGAAATTGTGAGCAATGCAGTGCGTGATATGAGTGAAGGTGAATTGCTGCAAATGGAGAAGGCTAGAAGACTCGATATTGATGAGGATGTTTACTATAAGATTATTCGTCAGAAGACAGCATCACTTATTGCATCTTGCTGTAGTTGTGGTGCAGCATCTGTACAGGCAGATGATGACAGGATTGAACTTATGCGCGAATTGGGAGAAACAATAGGATTAGCATTTCAGATTAAAGACGACCTTTTTGATTTTGAAAAAAGTATCTCTACGGGTAAGCCTTCAGGAATTGATATTCGTGAAAGAAAGCTTACACTGCCTGTTATTTATGCCTTATCACAAGCATCGTCAGTAGAAAAAAGAACAATCATCAACCTGATTAAAAATGAGCATGAAAATGAAAGTAAGGTTGCCGAAGTTTTAGCGTTCGTCAATAAACAAAAAGGTATTGATTATGCCAGAGAAAAAATGTTTGAACTCAGGAATCATGCTTTTGAAATTATCAATAGTTTTCCTGATAGTGATTACCGAAAGTCATTGCATGATCTGATTACTTTTACAACAGATCGCAATTACTAAGTGATGTTAAAGAAAGGAATTATTGCAAGTTTAATTTGTATTGGCAGTTTACTTTTACTCCTGTACTTTACATCGTTATTTAGTATCAGTGAATTAATTTACCCGAATAGGGTAACAGTTAAATCTTTGACTTCGGAATTTCATAACCTGAAAAAGAACGAATTGGTCATAGATAAAGATATAACAGTATCTCCTTCACAACTAAATCTTACTTATAGGAATTTTGATGTGTTGATTCATGATCAATTTACATTACATGGTTGGTATATTACAGGTGAGCAGCCTGCAAAAACAACAGTACTGTTGTTGCATGATTGGAATGAAAGTAAGTTGAGTATGATAAAAGCTGCAGAGGCTTTGTATCAGCTTGGATTTAATATTTGTATAATTGATTTGCCGGCACATGGCGAGAGCGATGGTGAAAAATTTATTATTGACCAGTCAATGAACCATTGTTTGGAAGTGGTTGCTGACAGTTTATTTTGCTTATATGAAACGGATAACCTTGCAGTAGTTGCAAACGGGCTTTCGGGAATTGTAGCTGCTTCCTGGACCAAGGTGGATGGCCGCAATCAATGCCTGATTCTTGTTGATCCTGTGCCGGGTATGACTGCTAAAATCAATGAATTGGTTAAGGAAAAATGGAATGGATTATCTATGTTAATAAGTCAATTTGCACAAATAATGTACCATCAAAAGACGGGTATAGATGCAGATTCATTAAATTTGCAAGAGTATTTAGGACAGTTAAGAACACCGCTTTTAGTGGCTATTTCTGATAGTGCAACAGATATAGAAATAATTGAGTCAGTTCGTATTTTTGAGAGTGCAAAATCACCTAATAAGAAAATTTGGACCAACCAAACAAGAAGTTTCATCAGGATAGATACAGATGCAGAAAAGAATATGTTCAGGGCAATGGCAGCATTTATTAACTCAAATATTTCTTCAGATAAGCCAAAAATAAAAGTGAGAAAAAGAATTGCCGCATTATGATACCAAAGGAAACCGTTGAGTTGATTATAGAAACTTCCCGAATAGAGGAGGTGGTTGGTGATTTTGTTTCACTAAAAAAACGTGGTGCCAACTTACTTGGTTTGTGTCCATTTCATAATGAGAAAACTCCTTCGTTCACAGTATCGCCTGCAAAGGGAATATACAAATGTTTTGGTTGTGGAAAAGCTGGCGACTCGGTGCGGTTTATGATGGAGCATGAGGCTTTTACTTATCCTGAAGCATTGCGTTATCTTGCAGAAAAGTATAAGATTACTATTGAGGAAACAATCCCCACTGTTGAGGAAATTCAAAAACAAGATGAGAGAGAAAGTTTGTTTGTCTTGTATTCATTTGCACAGAAATTTTTTTCGGAAAAACTCTTCAATACAGAAGAGGGGAGAGCCATCGGGCTTTCATATTTTAATGAGCGTGGTTTTAATGAAGCAGTAATTGAAAAATTTCAATTGGGCTATGCTCCCGATCAATGGGATGCTTTGTCTCAGGCTGTAACAGAGAATAAGTTTAACAGGCAATTATATGAGAAAAGCGGACTTGCTGTTGTCAAAGAGCAAGAACAGGATAGTCAGAAAGTTTACGATCGCTTTCGGGGAAGGGTAATTTTTCCGATTCATAATCTTTCAGGACGAGTTATTGCATTTGGTGCAAGACAGTTGGCGAATGATCCCAAAAGCCCAAAGTATATTAATTCTCCCGAGACCGATATTTATCACAAGAGCAAATCACTTTACGGAATTTCCTTTGCACGCAAATCCATTATTCAACATGATGAGTGTTTTCTTGTGGAAGGCTATACTGATGTTGTTTCTCTATTTCAGGCAGGAGTAGAAAATGTTGTTGCTTCTTCAGGTACTTCTTTAACTCCTGAACAAATAAGACTTATTGCACGGTTTACAGGCAACATAACAATTTTGTATGATGGCGACCCTGCAGGAATTAAAGCATCATTGCGTGGCATTGATCTCATTCTTGAGGAAGGCCTTAATGTAAAAGTTGTTTTATTCCCCGATGGTGATGATCCGGATTCATTTGCCCGTAAAAACAGTACCATACAGTTGATAGACTATATCAGTAAAAATGCTGTTGATTTTATTGGTTTTAAAACAAGCCTGCTTTTAGAAGAAGTAGCTAATGACCCTGTGCGCAAGGCAGCACTGATTCGTGATATTGTTGAAAGTATTTCTCGAATTCCCGATGGAATAAAAAGAAGCCTATACACGAGTCAGTGTGCAACACAAATGGATGTTCCTGAGCAGGTTTTAATTACTGAGCTGAATAAAATCAGAAGAAACTTATACAAAAAAGATAATGAACATCAGCAGGCAGAATTAGTTGAAAAGTTGATTGAAATGGAGTATTTGCCTCAGCAAACCATTTTGACTGAAACAAATGCATGGTATCAGGAGCAGGAAATTATTCGTTTACTATTGAATTATGGGGATAAGAATTTTAATTATCAGGGTGGAGAACAGCAAAAGACAGTTCGTGAGTTTATTCTGGAGCAGATTTTACCTGATGGCTTTGGTTTTGATGATGAAATTTTTGCAGGAGTTTTCAGTTACTTAATGTCTATGAGCACAGCAGATTTCTTATCTATGCTTAAAACTGAGAATAGTAGTGATTTGGAAAAACTCCGTTCAAAGACCCACGAATTGCTGATGAATAAATATGAATTAAGTGATTGGGAATCCAAGGGGATATATGTAAAGACGGAAGAAAATAATTTTAATGAGGCCATTATGAATCCGATAAACCATATCAAGTTAAAACGTGTGCAGATACTAAAAAGGAAAAACAGTTTGCTCTTGAAAGAAGAATCGAATATTAGTGATGAAAGGATGGATGAGATTTTATCCAAGCAAAAAGTTTACGAAACATATATTAATGCACTTTCTAAATTACTCGGAATAGTTACACTTGAATAATTTTGCAGAATGATAACCCTAATTGCAGGAACAAATAATAAGAACAGTCACACAGAGAAATTAGCACGTATTTATTATCAGGCTTTATTGGATGCAAAAATGGAGGTTAATTATCTTTCGCTTACTTCGCTCAATCTATACGTCATCAATGAAGATATGTATGATAATAATGACAAAGAAATTAGTCGAATAGGAGATAGTTATTTTTTAAATTCAGATAAATTACTTTTTGTTGTACCTGAGTATAATGGAAGCTTTCCTGGTATTCTCAAACTGCTAATTGATGCAATGGACGTTAAAAAATATCTATACTTCAAAAAAGCAGCCATAGTTGGCGTAGCTACAGGGCGTGCAGGTAACTTAAGGGGGATTGATCATTTAACTTCTATTTTACAACATACAAAAATCACCGTAATGCCTCATATTTTGCCTGTTTCATCTGTGCATCTTGAAATAGATGAAGCGCTAGAGTTCAAGAATCAAAGAACAAAAATGGCACTGCAACATCATTTAAAGCAGTTTTTGACATTTTAGGACATATCAGTAAGGAGGTTTAGTGTCTGTTTTCATTTTATCCTAAAAAAAATCAAAAATTGATGCATTATTTGCATTTCATCCTAAAAGCCTTTTAGATATTATTCGATGAATATAATATTGTATTAACCTTTTGAAAGTAGAGAATTGAATAAGTCTCCAGATAATATATTCCATGGTTTTATCAGCCGGGTAACTAAAACTGAATTATGAAAAGCCGACCTAAAAATAAGTCAATATAAAAAGGCTATCAGCCCCGCTTTGCCGGGGCTGATGGTATTTGCGAATGAAAATGTTAATTGTTTAGTATAATTATCTGCAGTCTTTATTTTATTATATTTAAAATTGTTCCCCATGAGATATTTATTTTACTTAGTTCGAGCATTTGCCTTTCTGATGATTATGGTATTTATGCTGTTTTTGGCTCTTTTCAAGAAGATGTTCAGTATTTTTCCTGTGTCGAATAAAAAGCATTTGCTGAATAAAAGAATAGATGGCAACCTTAATTTGTTAATGTATTATAAAAACCGCAATTCCTGGTTGGTAAATTAATGGTTTTTATTGTTGAAGTTAACACATAACTATTGACTTCTAAAGTTGAAGTAACAAAATTTGAACACACAACAAGTTTGTGTATTTGTAAAAAGAGATTAAGTTCCGATAATTTATTTTCGCATAATCCAGGCATCTTTGTAGCCTGAATTTTGTGCTTGTAGCAAAGCTTCCTCAGCTTCACTTTTGGTTGCAACAGATGCAATAGCAACTATCTCCAATCCATTTTTATTCTTTCCTATTAATGAAGATGAAAACCCTTTTGACTTAAGTTCAGTATTTAAGTTTAATGCATTATCATAAACTGAAAAGCATCCGCCAACAACATGATATTGTCTTGTATAACTTGAAACAGCAGGTTCAGATTCAGGAAATTTCTTTGTTTCTATAACCGGTTGCGGCATAGGTTCTTCTTCAACAGTAGCAATTTCTTTTTCTGGTGTAGAGCCAGTTATTTGACTTGCACTTGAATCTGCTATTGGTTTTTCGGTTTCGTATATGTTTTTCTCAGTTACAGGTGATTCAGAATAAATCAAATCCTCTTTGGATTTTTGCTCTTGATTGCTGTTATTTAAAGCATGGTTTGATTGTGAGTCAATTTCTGTTGTAACTGGGAAAATGGTAGCAAGACCCTTAGTTATTTTTGAGTTGATAGCCGGATTAAAATATGCAAATGCAATGAATGCAGCCACTCCTGTGTATGCAGCAATTTTTAAAATCAACTTAGCGTGATTTGTTCGCTTTGGTGCCGGTTGAACAGCCGCATCTCTGTTGCTGAAAATTTCAAAAGGTCTGTCTCGTTGAATCGCAGGTGATTGAACCGTACTTAATCCGAACGAGTCTGTTAAAAAGTTTTCATCGTCAGCAGGAATAAACTGTAGGTTTTTTTCAGGATCAAAAAATAATACCCCTATTTTTTCAATTTGAATACGTTGGTTGGCTTCAAGTTGCGCTTTACATAAAGTCACAAAATCATTAATCAGTTTGCAGGAATCGCTATATGAAAGCAATAATTTCTGACTGATATAATTTGCTAAAAGCCCATCGTTTGTTGTTAAATCGCTGTTGAATGCAACAATTTTTGATGGAGGCGAAAACAAATGTTGAACCGGATGAATAGTTGCATTTTTATATCGGGCAACAAAGCCTCCGAATTGTGGAACTATCACACAATCATGCTGATGCAGAAGTTCAAAAATATAATTGCCGATTTTCATTTATCAGGCAAATATATAAAAAACTTTATGCCTTAGACCATTTTTCTGAAATCTGTCTCTAAATTAAATTTTTCTGATGCAAACTTTAAAAACTTGTCAAACATTTTGATATTGTGACGAGTAAGCATTTTTGGATGTGAGATAAAATGCATGTATTCGTTAGTGTTCAAATACTTTTTATATTCACCTTGTTTGATTGTTGACATCAGTTCTATAGCAATGCGCTCCCATGCAGAATCCAGAATATCATGACCTTGTTGCTGCGGGGTGACTAAACTTTTATCAATTTTTACTGCTATTTGCCCTTCACCGCGCGAAAAACTATGGTCATTAGTAATCTTGTAATATAATTTCATAAAGAGTTTCTCAAGTAATTTTATTGATTGTGGAATATAAATTGATGAAATATTAAATTCAGTAAAACGACCATTGTTTTGTTCTGTTGTAATATCATTTTCAAATTGATAGATAGTTTTTTGTGGTGCTTTTGAGAAGTCGAAATATTGTGCATTGCTAAACAGATAAAAACCACCTAACACACTAAAGTCAAATTTGATATTATGCTTGATGAAATAGGGTAAGAAAGCATTGAAAGGTTGAATGCACCATCCGCCTGCACGGTAGCTATCCACCAAATATGAAGGATTAATTTTTGCAACACACTGTTGAAGTAGTTCTATTGATTGATCAAAAATTTCAGAACGTTCAGCTTCACTTATATGATAAAAACGGTATTTGTCAGTGTTTATTAATTGCCATTCATTGGTATCTGAAAGATAGTTTGCATCAAGCCAGTGTGGGTGAAGGTGAGGGAATATTTCATGACCACGACTTGCAATTTCCGTAATGTGATCCATCACAGTTTCAAAATCCTGTTTACATGCTGCAATTTTAAAATTTTTCTTTAAAGTCAGAAGATAGGTTGTATCAACAAAAAAAATAGCTCTGCATCCATGCTGCTCTATAACATCCAGCACTTGATTGGTTGGATTAATAAGGCAATCTGCAACCGACCCGCTTCTGTTGCCTAAGAATAATTCATAATCAAAAGTAATTAATACCTGCTTGGTGGGTTTCATATTTTTTCAGACAAGAACTACTTTACTTATGTTTATCTATTGCTTTCAAATAAAGCGCTTCTATTTCAGCTTCAATCTTTTTTTCGGCAAACCTGCTTCGACATTCTTCCGAGAGTTTATGTTGGTCGAATGTGTTGTATTCTTCCATCATTTTTATCATTGCATTTGCAAGATTATCTATTGATGCCAAAGAGGTGATTCCATTTTTACTATGTATAAAATCACTTGGCCCGCCCGAGTCTGTTGTGACTATTGGCCTGCCACATGCTAAACTTTCTATTAGCACGACACCAAATGTTTCATAATTACTTGAAAGTACAAATGAGTGGCAATGGTCTAATTCTCTTTTTACTTCAGCCCGTGATAGGGCACCTAAAAAATCTACTTTATCGGTTAATGCTAACTCGTTTACATAATCTTTTAGTTCATTATACAATGGTCCATCACCACCTATACGTAGTCGAATGTTATTTATTCCTTTCGCTGTAATGTATTTAATTGAATCAAGTAACAGTTTGTGATTCTTTCTTGGTAATAGAAATGAGTTGGTGAAGAAAACGAATTCTTCCTGTTGATTAAATTTTTTTATGATTAAGTCTTTAAAAAATAAATCAGCTACCATATTGTGTACAACGGTAAAGGTAGTTTCAGGGAGATTTAAAACTTTTTCTATATCATGCTTAAAGTTTTCGCTTACTATAATTGATGCATCAGCATTATTAAATATTTGTTTAGCAGTTTCTATATCTTCCTGATGTGTAATGCCGCCAGTAATATAAGCTGTTAGATGTTCTGTAATTATAAACGGAAGATTGTTGTCCTTTGCAATATAATAGCCGGCCATTCCGCCATGAAAAACACTGTGAGCGTGTATCAAATCCGGTTTGCCATATTTCTTAACATAATTATAATAGATTTTTTCAACATTTTCGCTAAACATTTTATAAGCCAGCTTTCTCATCTTAGGTATGATTGCCTGATGAATTACAGAATATGTTGGAAGGCCATTGTCGTCATAAAAATCAATGATTTCATCTTTCTTATTAAACATTGTGCTTACTGATGAAAATTGCGGATATATGATTCCAACTTTGTGTCCGGCAGACATGAGTGCACGCGCCTGTTCTTCGAAAAATGTTCCCAGAACAGGTTCTGTGATAGACTTATACCAAGAAGGTATAATTAAAATGTGCATAAAAAATTAATTTGTAATTTGATCAATAATGTCTTTATACTTGTTATTCGGATGTTTGATTTTAATAAGCAAATCGTACATTTTTGCTTTCAGCGGATTAATATCTGTTTTCCATAAAAAACCTTTCTTTAGTTCACCACCAAATCCTTTTTTAAATCGAAAAACCCCTTCAAGAGCAGGGTCGTTATTCCCAATACGTACACCTACAAGATCATATTTATTCACTCCCGATTCTTTCATACGTTCAATCATCTTATAGTGTAAATATTTCATTGAACCATATAGTTTTGTTTCACCTCTGCTTCCTGCATGTGTGCATAATGCTGCATAGTTAGAATAAATCATAAAAATGCCTCCGATAGGATTGTCATTATCATATACAACACCTGCTGTAACATTATCGCTGCCAAGATAATTATAATAAGATTTAAAAAACTGTAGCTCTTCTGAAGGCATGGAAATTCTTTTCATAGTATCAGTATAGCATAAATAAAAATCGTTAAGTACATCTTGTCCGAATTTTACAACAGCTCCATTTTTTTCTGAATGATGAATAGCTTTTTGATATTTGGGATGAAACTTCTGAAAGATTTCCTCTTTTGTTTGTGTCTGAAGGTCTATGATATAGGTGCCAAACTCGCAGAAGCGCGAATTAGCAGGCACAGAGGCAAGTATGCCATACGGATGTGGCTGAACCAATCGCTCGCAGGAATTGTTTTGATTTAAATATGAAATTAATTCGTTAAAAAAATCAAGTTGTTCTTGCGGATTAAGTTCAATATTATTTTTAATGGGTGCATGTAATATTTGTGCAAGTTTGAAAAATCGTGAAGAGAAAAATCGCAATGGCATAAATGCCATTAATTTTTCTGAATATGCAATAAAAATATTTTCTTCCATGTATTCATGATACAATTGAGTAAACCCGGGAAGAAACTGAAACGGTGCGTCATTATTCATTGCGGATAACAATGACTGATCTTTTTTCTGTAGGTGGTTGAGTAATAGCATAGTTTATTTCAATAGGGTAGAGGCATGCCTTTCGCTGGAAAGAAATTTCATGCAAGCCTCTAATATTCGTTTGGTAGATTGTCCATCCCATAGTGGAGGAATAACTCCTTTTTTGTATTTATTATGGACTATTGCATCAATGCGTTCCGAAATTTTTTCATTACTGAATGGTACCAATTCATTAGTTCCGATATCAACTGTACATGGTCTTTCTGTATTGGCTCTTAATGTAAGACATGGTATTTGTCTGAATGTACTTTCTTCCTGAATGCCTCCACTGTCTGTCACAATATAAGCACAGTCTGAGATTAATTTCTGAAATGCCAAATAATCTAAAGGCTCTATTAATATCAGCTTCTTGTTTTCTGTAATAAATGATTTCATTCCAAACTCTTCAATTCTGTGCAATGTTCGTGGGTGAATTGGAAATACAAGTTGATGATTTCTAGTTATAAGTTCAATAATTGAAAACAATTGTTTCAGGCCATCTTTATGATCAACTGTTGCCGGACGATGCATAGTCATCAGGACGTACTCTTTGCTTTTAATATTTAAAGTCTCAAGTATATTACTCTGTTGAATTTTTTCATTAAAAGCTACAAGTGTATCTATCATCGTATTTCCAACAAAGAACATTTGTTTTTCTTGTTTGCCTTCTTGAATTAGATTTTTATAACCACTGTCTTCGGTAATAAAAAAGTAATCGGTTATCTCATCAGTTAATAAACGATTGATTTCTTCTGGCATTGTTCTGTCAAAACTTCGCAGACCACTTTCAACATGCGCAATTTTCAAATTCATTTTATTGGCTGTCAATGCTGCAGCAAACGTTGAATTCACATCGCCCACAACCATGAGTAAGTCAGGTTTGTTTTCCTGAATAACTTTCTCTAATCGAAGCATTATTTCAGCCATTTGAGAATTGGGGCTGCCGGCCGGTATGTTAAGCCAGAAATCGGGTGTTAAATCAAATTGCTCAAAGAAAATGTCAGCCATCTTGCTATCATAGTGCTGACCAGTGTGAACTATTTTTATATCGAAAGGCATACCTATGTCGGCATTCACCTTTTTAAATTGTGTTACCTTAATAAAATTTGGTCTTGTCCCTACTACAATTAAAATCTTTTTCATTCTCAATATCTATTCCTTTTTATACGTAAAGGTAAGTTTAAAGTTTAAAATTATTGTTTCTTAGTTTTATGTTTCATCTGCAAAAGCATTGCATCGGCAAAAAATTTTGATGCCCAATTAGGAACATCATAAGCAGAATAACCACCATTTACAGGCCATGAGCCGGAAATGCCGCCATTTACCATTGGCGAATGTGAAATTAACTGTTTGCTTTTAACATATTCAAGCAAACGATCAGCAGTTTCTATGTATTGAGTTTCACCTGTTTGTTCATATAATATATAACCGATAACACTTAACTGACAGTTGCCTGTCAGGCAGCAAAACGCATTGTCACTTGTCCATTCTTCGTCTAATTCGCCAGCTAGAAAACCGTTTTGTTTAGTGAGTGCTACGATGTGTTTATATGAGCGTTCAACAATTTCAATCCATTCCTGCTTTTGAAGATCAATAGCTGAGCCTAGTACACCCCGCAATGCATAACCGATAGTGTGCGTAGTGGGTATTTCATTTTCATCAAAACCATTATCACAAAAATAGTCATGCTTATTAGTCTGTTTTATGGCAAAGTTGATATTATTTATTCCTGCTGAAATATATTTTGACTCATTCAAATGTTGACCAAGTTTGATTAATGCCCATGCTGTTCTGGTGTTGGAGCTAAGCTGATGTAACGTAAATTCACGCCATGCACCATCAGAGTCCTGCACTTTTAAAAGCCAATCAGCACTTTGTATAGCAGCTTGAATAACTTCTTTTTTCTGACTTTGCTGATAGTAGTCAGTTAGTGCCATAATTATTTGACCATTATTAAATACTTTGGGAGGTTGGTTTTTAAAATCTCCATAAGATCCGGGAAATGTACCATCTTTACGTTGTGTAGTTAAAAGCCATTGAATTAACTCTTCAACTATCGGTCTTTCATTGAATACTTCCTGTAATAATTCTGGTTTGTTATTTTTCAGATAGATGAGTGTGTTTATCCAAAATGCAGTGGTTTCCGGATATGCGGGCAGCCATTTGTTAAACATCATTGAGTACTTGGCAGCACTTCCTCCAGTAGGTAAAAGTGATTGCTTGAACCATTCAAGTGCCATAAGTAATCTTTGTTCATCAGAAAAGTTTTCGGCTGTTGATTGCGATAACAAGTTAAGGTATCGCAACCTAATGTGTGAAATCAGCCGTTTAATCATCGTTAAAAAATTAAATTACTTTTTCGATTAGCTCACTATATGAATATACTCCTGCAATTTCACCATTTTTAAGCTCGTAAATGCGGTCGCAGTTTTTTAGTGTAGTTACCCGGTGAGCGATGATAAAGATTGTTTTATTCGTATCAGAAAGTGAGTCAATGGCCTCACTAACCTCACGTTCTGTCTGAGTGTCTAAGGCGCTGGTTGCTTCATCAAATACAAGTATCTGTGCATTTCTATAAAGCGACCTGGCAATACCAATACGTTGCTTTTGCCCACCTGATAGCCGTGATCCTCTTTCTCCAACTTCTGATTCTACTCCTTTGGGTAAGTTTCCAACAAACTCATTTAATGATGCTTGTTTAATTGCAGTATTAAGTAAATCGGAGTTGATTGTTTCTTCTCCAAAGGCAACGTTTTCTTTTATGTTTGAATCAATCATAAAAATATCTTGCTTCACATAGCCAATTAATCCGCGCCAGTATTCAAGATTTTCTTCTTTTAATGGTTTGCCATCAACTAAAATCTGTCCTGAATTTTCATCAAAAAAACGCAGTAAGATATTCATGAGTGTTGTTTTTCCTGAGCCGGAACTACCAACAAAACCAATTTTTTCGCCCTTCTTAACTTTAAATGAAATACTTTTCAAAACAGGCTCATGCGATTTTGGAAATGTGAAACTGATATTCTGAAATTCAATTGTGTTTTCAAATACAATTGGAATATTTCTGTCCATTTCTTTTTGCTTAACATAAAGCTCATTATATTCATTTAAATTTTCAATGGCAACCTGATTTTTAGTTACCTGCATTACTGCATTCATTATCCTGTTTAAAGAAGGCATCAAACGATATGCTGCTGCAGCAAATGCCCCCACCATCATAATTACATCCTGTTGCCCATCTTCAATAAAAATTGCATAAATAAATATGACTACAATTCCAAGAATCGCAACTAGCTCATAACCTCTGAAAGGTATCATGTTTATCACAATTGAATTCATGGATAAGTCGTGATAAGCCTTTTGATATTTCAAAAAACGATTCCTGTAATATTCAATTTTGTTTGCCAGTTTAATATCTACAAAGCCCATAATTGAATTGTTTATTGCAGCAAGAGCCTGAGGAAACATTTTATCCAACCCTCTGCCTATCTGCTCATTTTTTGTGTTAACAGACTTATAGAGTATGTAGGATGCAGGCCCGATAATCATTAATATAAAAAGAAAGAGTTTAAGGTTGTAAACAGCAATCAGTGTCACAATGCAGAGTAAGATTATTGACTCTGAAAAAAGCATCAAAATGGGTAACATAACCCATGCTGTATATGAGGCAGGGTTTTGCTGTACGTGATTAATAATACGTGATGATTTTACACTGTTAAAATTAAAGTAGCTTAAAGAGAAATATTTAGAAAACTGATTTTTAGAAATATTGTTTGCAACATCAGCCATAAACCGACCTTCAATATAGTTTACGAATATTCCAAAACCTGTTTTGAAAAATTGAAATAACAGGATTATCACAATACAAAATACCATGAATGATTTATCTGTTTCAAAATTCAGATAACTATATGCTGTACTCAAATAGGTGTTGGTATGAATAATTTCAGGTTCTGTAGCCATTTTTACTAATGGGAGAACAGAAGCTAAACCAAACACATCTAAAATTGCAGATAAAAAAATCAGAAATGCAATCCATTTAATCCTTCTTTTTTGCAGTGGAGATAAATGGTCTTGAAGACTTTTATAGGTTTGCCTGAAAGCTTGTGCAGTAGAGTAGTTGTTTTTACTGGGCGACATCTGTTTTGTTCGTGTTATTTATAATATGCTCCGCCATAGCCAACAGGCATGTTTTTAGGATTTACTCCGTTTAAAATAAAGCTCAGACTCTTGATTTGATTCTTTTCCATCAACTGATGTGCAACTTCAATAAAGTCTTTTTTGCTATAGCCGGCTTTCATCACATACAGATTTAGGTCTGAATGTTTCATCATCACTAAAGCATCAGACAAGAGTCCTACCGGTGGCATATCTAAAATGATATAATCGAAATGTTCTTTCAATTCAATAATTAATTGTTCCATCATCGAATCTAAAATTAACTCAGAGGCATTAGGGGATTTTGGTCCGCTTAAGATGACTTTTAAATTCTCAACAGGCGTATCTTTTATTGTATCTTTTAAAGAAGCTTTTCCAACGATATATGATGTTACACCTACATCGTTAGTCATGTTCCAAGCAACAGCCTGTTTTGGTTTATGTAAATCCAAATCAACAACCACGACTTTCTTTTTTGCTCTGGCTAACATGGTAGCTGTATTCACTGCACAAAAAGTCTTTCCTTCTCCGGAAATGGTAGAGGTGAACAGAATAACTTTTGAAGTTGTTTTAGGAGCAAAATAGGATAAATTTGTCCTGATAACCCTGAATGCTTCAGCTGCAAGCGATTGCGGATGTGAATGTACAACAAGATAATCTTTCTTGGCTTCTGCGCTTTTCCCGATAACACCAATGATAGGTTGATTAGTAATATCGGCAAGTTCCTCTTTAGTAAAAATGTAATTAAGGAAAATGCTTTTAAGAAAGACTATGGCTAAAGCAAGTGCAAGACCTACACCAGCTCCCATAAATAACATTTTGTTTCGAATGGGACGTAACAATCCTGTACTTGATGCAGGTTCAAGAATTGATTTGTCCGGCACAATGGCTGCTGATGCAATCACATTTTGGGCCCTGCTTTCCAACAAGAATAAATACATCTTTTCATTGATTTCCTTTTTTCTTGTAATATCACTAAGACCTTTAATAGTTGAGGGCATTCTGTTTAATGATGCAGCAAAATTACCTTCACGTTCTGTCAGTAAATTAATTTGCATTACAATATCCTTTCGGATATTCATGATTATTCCAATGACTTTTTCTTTTGCTTTATTAATTTGTGCATCAACTTCCTTAATCTGCGGACTATTTGGTGTCATGCTGAAAGACATATTCACTTTCCTTTGCATTAAAGCACTCAATTCATTAAAAGCGTTAGAAAGTCCTGGATTAGCCTGTTCAGTCATTAATGCTGGCGAAAGGGTAGTGAAATCACTACTGCCACTTGTTAATTGATTATAAACATAATCTACAGAATTCAGTCTTGCTGTTAGTTTAGCCTTTTCACCTTGCACATCAATTTTCTCCTTTAAAAACGTACTTTGCTGATTGGCTACATCAATAGCACCGCTTTGTTGCTGATATTCAACCAAACTTGTTTCAACACCATTAAGCTGATCTTCGTAGTCTTTTAATTGTGCTTCAATAAATTTTAATGAATTCTCGTTTATACCTCTTGCAACTGAAATAGAGTAATTGATATAAAGATTCGTAAGCGTATCAAGAAAGTCAACAGCTTTTTCTTCTACCTCGTCAGCAATATTGATATTTATTACTGATGCATCTTCGTCTTTTTCTAAACTAAGCGCGTTTTTGTATTTCTTAACTAAATAACCATGATTATTAATTACAAACACATACTGAAACTCGCTGAATTTTGGATTTTTAAGAATAGACTCCTGCTTTCCGTTTATAATAATTGAAAATTTATCTGTAACTACAGGGTCGCCAAACTTGTGTACTTTATTGTATGAATATTCGTTGGTTTTTATGTCAAGGCTGTAAGAGTCCTTATCAATAATTCGGAGGTTAAAAGGAATACCATAAAAATTGTCATCTAATATTTTGCCATCAACACTGAAAGGTGTCCCCTTATACACCTCACCTGTTTTTAAACGTCCTTTTATGTAATAAGAAATATCGAGGTTTAGTTTTTTAATTGCTTCTGAAACCAACTTAGTTGATGATAATATCTGTATTTCATTAGAAACCTCTTCTTTATTTGGTCCTAAAGGAAGGCTTGTTGATAAGGCATCTTTGAAAGCGTTTTTGGTTGGGGTAATCAGCACCTTAGCCTCTGCACCATAAATGCGGGTAGTTTTATAATATATGAAAATACCTCCGGCAACACCTATGGCCAAAAACAAAATAAACCAGTACCAATTCTTTACAAACAGGTTTAGGGCGTTTTTAATGTCCTTAGCATCAATAATTGATTGGTTCTTAATTACTTTTTGATTATTCATAAAATCAATAATTTACCGAACACACTTATACTCAAAACCGGTAGAAATGGTTCGCTAATTGGTGGTTTAAAATTGTTTAATTTGCACAAAATTAAAAAATTAAAACGGGTTATAATTCATGTTTTTTAATTTTATTAACTAATTGCAGTAACTAAGTAGAACCACATTACGTTTACATATTTTTAATTTTAATCATCAATGAAAAGAGCATTAATTACCGGTGTCACCGGACAGGATGGCGCCTACCTGAGCGAGTTACTGCTGCAAAAGGGCTATGAGGTACATGGCATTAAACGCAGAAGTTCACTTTTTAATACGGAAAGGATTGACCACCTCTATGAGGATATGCATCAAAAGAATGTGAAATTCAAGCTGCATTATGGCGATTTAACAGATTCAGCCAATATCATCAGAATTATTCAGGAAGTGCAACCCGATGAAATTTATAACCTTGGTGCTATGAGCCATGTGCGTGTGAGTTTTGATATGCCTGAATATACTGCCAATGCTGATGGTATTGGAACTCTACGTATTTTAGAAGCTGTTCGGATGTTGAATATGACTGAAAAATGTAAAATCTATCAGGCATCAACAAGTGAGTTATATGGTTTAGTTCAAGAAGTTCCCCAACGCGAATCCACACCGTTTTACCCTCGTTCACCCTATGCAGTAGCAAAACTTTATGCATATTGGATAATCGTTAATTATCGTGAAGCGTATAATATGTTTGCCAGCAATGGGATATTGTTTAACCATGAATCTCCACTAAGAGGAGAAACATTTGTGACCCGTAAAATCACCCGTGCAGTATCGCGCATTGCCTTAGGTCTTCAGGATACCGTTTATATGGGAAATATTGATGCCAAACGTGATTGGGGTCATGCAAAAGATTATGTAGAAGGTATGTGGTTGATGTTGCAACAAGATAAAGCTGATGACTTTGTGTTGGCAACAGGTGTAACAACAACAGTTCGTGATTTTATTGTTCTTGCATTTAATGAAGTAGGAATAGAAATAGAGTTCAGTGGTAAAACTGAAAATGAAATTGCAGTAGTAAAAAAATGTAATAATCCAGCATATCAGGTTCCTGTTGGGAATGTTGTTATGAAAATAGACCCGAAATATTACAGACCATCAGAAGTTGAGCTGCTCATTGGCGACCCTGCAAAAGCAAAAAAAGTTTTGGGATGGGAACCTAAACACAATCTGGCATCAATAGTAAAAGAAATGATGAATTGTGACCTTGAGCTATTCAAGCGCGACCAATATTTGAAACAAGGCGGACATAAAATTATTAATTATCACGAAGCATAAGATAATGCAGAAAAACAGTAAGATTTTTGTAGCAGGTCACCGTGGCATGGTGGGCTCTGCAATCGTTCGTAAACTTCAATCGGAAGGATTTAATAATAACCTGTTCAGAACATCAAAGGAGCTTGACCTGCGCAACCAACGTGACGTTGCTGATTTTTTTAATCAGGAAAAACCTGAGTATGTTTTTCTTGCCGCTGCAAAAGTTGGAGGCATAGTTGCAAACAACACTTATAGAGCAGATTTTATTTATGAGAATCTGATTATTGAATGTAATGTCATTAAAAGTGCATTTGATTCCGGAGTAAAAAAGTTGTTGTTTCTAGGCTCATCTTGTATTTATCCTAAAATGGCACCACAACCATTGAAAGAAGAATACTTGCTCACTGGCCCGTTAGAACCTACAAATGAACCTTATGCATTGGCCAAAATAGCAGGGCTTAAGATGTGCGAAGCTTTTCGCGACCAATACGGGGTAGATTATATATCGGCAATGCCGACAAATCTGTATGGGCCTAATGATAATTACGACCTAAAAAACTCACATGTTTTACCTGCATTGGTACGAAAGTTTTATGATGCAATGGAAAATAATCTGCCATCTGTAGAAATATGGGGAACAGGATCTCCAAGACGCGAATTTTTACATGTTGATGATTTGGCGGATGCATGCTTTTTTCTGATGCAAAATTATAGTGACCGTTCTACAGTAAATATTGGTACAGGTGAAGACATCAGCATTAAAGAATTAGCAATGCTTATTATGGAAACCTTCGGTTATAAAGGCCAATTGAATTTTGATACAACTAAACCTGATGGTACACCACGCAAACTTTTGTCTGTCGATAAATTGCACCAATTAGGTTGGAAGCACAGCATTTCATTGGAACAAGGTGTTGCAAGTGTATGCAATGAGGTTAAAAGCATGGAATCTTTCTTGGAGCGTTAAAAAAAATACCCTGTACTGAGCGAAATCTGCAGGTGACTGTTAAAACGCGATAGTAATAATCATAAAAATAGTTATCACATCAATAAATATGATGTATATTCGTGAAATATTAAAATATTTTACGATGAAAAAATTCTACTTAAAATTTATTTTATTTCTTGCAGTTTCATTGTGTTCTAAGAGCAATTTGATTGCACAAACACAGACAGTTGTTATTGGTACATCTAGCCTTATATCAGCATTTAGTCCTATTGTCAAATCTTATGAATGTGTTGCCTACGAATCAATATATCTTTCAACTGAGATAGGCTATTCAGGCGCTATTTCTACTTTTGGTTTCAATCGTGTTGATGGTACTGACACCTTACCTTTTGATAGTGTCTCAATTTTTATGAAACAGACAGCTTTGACTTCACTAACAGCCGGAGTTATTGATACAACAGGATATACAAGAGTATATGATGGTAGTTTCCCAAATAGTGCAGGTGCCGGATGGCGGGAAGTCTCTCTTAACCTGCCATTTGCTTATAGTAATTCTTCCAATCTTAGTGTGCTTGTGTTTAAGCACACTCAGGCAGCAACAGCAGGCACTCCCGTTACCCCAAGGTGGTATTATACATCTGTTTCTCCTAACAGAGCAAGAAGATATTATGGAACAAGTCCAATGGCATGGGGACCAAACCTGAGTGTAACCAATGTTTTAAGTGATATAAGAATGACCATTGGCACTGTTGGTATTGTTGATATTTCGGCAGGTTTGTGTTCTGTATATCCAAATCCAACAGATGGATTGGTAAATATTGTTGTTCATAATGAAAAGGTAGCATCAATGTTAGTATCTGATATATCTGGAAAAATTGTTGCTGATGTTACAACGTTGAAACAATTGACTGTGGACTTAAGAAACCTCAGTAATGGAATTTATACCATACAATTTTTTGACAATACAAAACAATTGATGGCTGCTAAAAAAATAGCTATAAAAAAGTAAGTGTTTTTAGATCTGAAAGAAGCTTGAGTTTCAGATAAATTATTTCACTATAATCTTCTGAATATTTATTGATGAATTTGTTTCAAATTTCACAAAATATACACCCGGTTTAAAATTGCTGACATCAAAAAAAGCGAAGTTTTGACCATTTGATTTTGATGTATTTTGTGATTCATAGACCAACTTTCCTGTAACATCGTTAATTTTAATTTGAAACATTGTTCCAATATGACTGGAGTAGGGGAGACAAGTAATTGCTGATGCCGGATTTGGAAAAATTTTACTAATTGTAATTGGATTATCTAAAGCATTGATTTTTGTTGTTTGTAATATATCAAAATAAAAATATCCTAACGGTGCAGGCATAGGTCGAGTCTGATGTTTTGATGTGTTTGAATAGGCTTCAATATAATAGTAAACTCTTGTTCCTCCGGATTGGGCAGGTATGTATGTTTCAAAGTAATCACTCATCCCTGTTAAAGCTGTCATGGGGACAGCATTGTAAGGCTGAAGCGTATCTGTTCTGTAATATAAAGTTGCAGATTGAATTCCACTACGATGCTTAATAAATGCAACTACAGAATAAGGATTTATTGTATCATAAGTATCTGCAAGTTGTTGATGCGAAATCAGCAGTGGGTCATTAGTGCCTAAATCTTTGGTGATACAATGCAATGCTCCTAAGGCACCAATACTTTGAAGAGAGTTAATCCCAATAACATTATATCCGGGTAATGCATCTCTGTAAATACGTAAAGCAGTGCTGTCTTGCGAAACATTATAGGTAGGAACTATAATAGTGTTATTGATGAACGATGAATTGGTGTATGTAAAATAGTCGCCTGTTGTATTTGGATATGCTCCATTATCAGCAGGCATCGGAATGCGAATTACCTTATAAGGTGTGCCAAATACAGAAAGGAAATTATTAACAACATAAAGCAAATTAGCTTCAATCTGTGGTCCATCGGCAACACCCTGCGGATATTGTCCCATTAAAATAGTTTCTTCGTTTAAAAGCTTCATGTGCATATCAATATGATGAATGCCATCGTACGGTAAAGTCGGCATTTTAATGTATCTTTCAATGCCCATAAATTGTTTCATAATTGTATCTATCTGACTTGTTGTTAAGGAGGGGTTTTCGTTCACAATAAGATTGCTTGAAAATCCTGTTCCAAATCCATCACACATAAAATTGCCACCCGTGTGAACCAAACTGTATGGCGACATAGTCGTTTGATATAATGGTGTATTTAATAGCCCTGCAATTGCCACCGGAACATTATCATCATCAGGGCGCGGACGATTATATATCCAGTCAATAGTTACTAAAGTATCAACGTCATTTGTGTATGCACTCCATGGACCGTAATCTCGCGACCACACTGAATTGAAAGGTGTATTCACGAAACTCACATTTATCGTATCAACATTTCCACTGTTTAAATAGTTGATTACACTTTGCTGATTATTGGTTACAATATATACACGACATTGTGTTTTAGCAGCACGAACAATTTCGCGCAAAATAGCAGGATAACTTGTCCAACCAATCAATATACCTTGTAATTCTTCCCACTCTGCCATAGTACGAACCCGTGATGATGGTGGGGCAGCAACTTGATTATTTTTTAAATTATTAGAAAATTGCTGCAGATAGGATGGCATCTGCAACACTTCTTTTTGAGTCATATAGTTTGGAAGATTTTCCTGAGCAGAAACAGTACTGCATAGAAAAAGAATTGCCATAAATAATTTAAAAGTATTTTGCATGTTGAGGCTATAATGAAACATCAAATATAGTCACTTTCAATAAATTACTATCACTGAATAATATTTGCCAAATAATTGCTTTATTTGCTTTGTAAAACAGAAAGTATGAAATGGATGGGTAGGCGCGAAAGCGACAATGTTGAAGATCGTAGAAGATTTTCAGGAGGTAAAATTGCCTTAGGCGGTGGGTTGGTCGGCATAATTGTTATTGTAATCAACTTATTAATGGGTGGAGATCCGAATCAGCTGTTACAACAAATGCAGCAGCAGGCAACAACACAAACAACATCACAAGAAACTTCTGCTGCCGATGATGAAATGGCAAGTTTTATAAAAGTAGCATTGGCAGATAACGAAGATATCTGGAAGAAAATTTTTCAGGAAAATGGGATTGAATATCGTGAGCCAAAATTGGTGCTTTTCAGAGATGCAACACAGTCAGGTTGTGGAAATGCAAGTTCTGCTGTTGGACCTTTTTATTGCCCAGCCGATGAAAAAGTATATATTGATTTGTCTTTTTTTGATGAGTTGAAGAGTAGGTTTGGTGCACAGGGTGGCGATTTTGCTATCGCTTATGTTTTAGCCCATGAAGTAGGTCATCATGTTCAGCATTTATTAGGTACATCTGACAAAGTTCACGAAATGCAAAACCAGTTATCAGAAACAGAAGCAAATAAACTATCAGTTGCACTTGAACTTCAGGCTGATTTTTATGCAGGAGTTTGGGCAAATCAGAATCAGAAGATAAACAATGTGCTTGAAGACGGTGATATTGAAGAAGCATTGAGTGCAGCAAGTGCAGTGGGTGATGATAAAATTCAGAAAAAAGCACAGGGTTATGTCGTACCTGATGCATTTACACATGGCACTTCGGAACAAAGAATGTTTTGGTTTAAAAAAGGTTATCAGACCGGGAAATTACAAGAGGGTAATACCTTTAAGGAGCTTAATATTTAATTTAATCACTCTAAAATGAAAATTTTTAAAACCCGTTGAAACTAATTGTTGTTTATCGGGTTTTTATGTTTATGTATAAAATTCAAAATCAAATTTAAATTATCATGCAGAAATTCACAACATCGTTAATGGCACTAATCATTGCCACAACAACAACTTCAATGGCGCAATTAAAAACGCCACAACCAAGTCCAACTCAAAGTCTGACACAAGCATTTGGTCTAGGTGAAATTAAAATCGAATACAGCAGACCATCAGTAAAGGGAAGAACAATTTTTGGCGATCTTGTTCCTTTTGGTAAAATATGGCGTACGGGAGCTAATCAATCTACCAAAGTAACTTTTGGTGCTGATACCAAGGTGAATGGTAATGATATTGCGGCAGGCACTTATGCACTCTACACAATACCAAACACAGCAGATTGGGAAATAATATTTTATAAAGACTTAACTCTCGGAGGCAATGTTGGCGACTACAAGAAAGAAGATGAAATGATGCGTTTTAAGGTGAAGCCGATGGCGACTGCCGATAAGATGGAAACTTTCACTATCAATGTAAATAACATTGCACCAACTTCATGTAGTATTGATTTATTATGGGACAAAACAAAGGTGAGTATCCCGGTAACTACCAATATTGACGAGAATGTCATGAAGCAAATTGACAAGGCAATGGGTGACAACAAACCCTATTTTCAGGCAGCAAATTATTATTACGAAAATGATAAAGATTTAAATAAGGCGCGCGAATGGATAAATAAAGCTGTGGAAAACAATCCAAAGGCATACTGGGTTTTACACACAAAGGCTAAAATTGAATACAAATTGAAAAATTACCCAGAAGCAACAAAGGCAGCAGAGCAAAGTCTGGCTTTAGCAAAAGAAAGCAGTGATAACAGCTACATTAAAATGAATGAAAAATTGATTGCAGATGTTAAGAAAATGGGCAAATAAAAAGTTATTAACAATCTGATCCTCAAAACGGTATTCTCCTACATTTGTGGAGGGTTTATTGTTTTTAGGTTAGAGGGGAACAACATAATAGTTGTTTCCCTTTTTTATTTGTCCTTATGTAAAATATAAACTCCAATCTGATTGTGTTTTTAATTGTGAAGTAATGGTTTATTAACATCATTATTCAATAAAAATAAAATATGATTGTTGAATCATCGTTTTGATTATTAATTTTGGAAAAAAATTATACAATGAGAAAGCTAGTTAAACGTTTGTCTGCACTTAGTGCAATGTTGATTATCTCAACTGTAGCATTTTCGCAGTCAACTACTACACAGGAAACAGAACAAACCACAACACCTCCAACAGAAACTACAGAAAGTACGGAAGACTCTACTGGAGCCGTTGAGGCTTTACCCGATTCAACTGCAGTTGCTCCGGAAGGTGATCCTGCTGCCGGTGCAGCCAACGAAAAACCTGCCACAAGACACAAATTGTATTCAGGCAAGCAACGTGGCAACAATGTAATTTATGATCCTAAAAAATAAAGGGTTGTTTTATACTTCATTTCATCGTAATTTTACTTTCATAAAATATAAATCAATGAGAAAATTATTAATGAGTTCAGCTATTTGCTCTGTGTTATTATTAAGCACCATGTTGTCTTTTGGTCAACAGGCAGAAAAAAAATCAACAGAATCAGGCTTCTTTGTTCGCAATGGCCTTGTCTATTACATTAAAGGCAACACAGTAAATTTTCTGGAAAGTGATCAAACACTTGATAACGGTGCAACAATAAATCAGCGTGGAATGATAAAATATCCCGATGGAAAGACAGCACAACTTCAGCAGGGAGATATTTTTACATTCAACAACGTATTAGTTCCAAAGGCCGTTGAAGAACATCTTGAGTTAAAAGACGGTAAGCTTCAAATTGTAACTAATGGTATTTTTACTCCTGTAGAGAAATCCATGAAATTGGAAACCGGTGTCACAATTGATGCAGAAGGACATACAACATCAGGAATAACCCTTATGCCAAAACAAAAAATGAACATGATGGGGGAATTAATAAAATAGTATTGGTTTAAAAAATATGACTAAGCCGGGTAATTCCGGCTTTTTTTATGCTTAATTTTACCTGTCATGTTTAAGTTTATTGATCAAACAGGATTTGAAATAAAATTGGAAGCACCACCTCAGAGAATTGTTTCCTTAGTTCCATCACAAACAGAATTGCTGGCAGATTTAGGATTACAAGATAGCATAGTTGGTATTACTAAATATTGCATTTATCCACCCGAACTTTTTTTGTCTGTACCCCGAATAGGAGGAACAAAATCTGTGAATCATGAATTGGTCAGCCAACTGAAACCTGATCTTATTATTGCAAATAAAGAGGAAAACAATCGCGATTCTATTGAGCAACTGAGAGAGCAATTTCCTGTTTGGTTAAGTGATGTGAGTAATCTGCACGAAGCATTGGATATGATTTACAACATTGGTGTAATGACTAATAGTCAAGAACGTGCTTCTGAAATAAATAATCAGATTTATGATAAATTTAATTCACTAACTTTAAAGAATAAAAAACATGTTGCTAAGAGAGCATTGTATTTTATCTGGCGAAATCCTTATATGTGTGCCGGTGGCGATACATTTATAAATGACATGATGAATAAAGCCGGTTTTGATAATCTGATGTATTATCATAAACGATATCCTGAACTGACTGAGAAAAGAATATCAGAGTTAAATCCCGAAGTTATACTTCTTTCATCAGAACCATATCCGTTTAAAGCAAAGCATATACAGGAATTCAAAAGCATTTGTCCTAAAGCTGAAATCTTGTTGGTTGACGGAGAATTTTTTGCCTGGTATGGCAGCCGTATGATTAAGGCTGCAGATTACTTTTATCAGCTATGCGACAGCAATTCCAATGTGTCAGAATAATACCTTTGCAAAATGATGCAGAAATGGATAAAATTGCTATCTATAATTAGTTTGTTAAATGTAAATTTTTTATTTGCACAAAAAGTCGGTCTGGTATTAAGTGGAGGAGGGGCAAGAGGATTTGCCCATATTGGTGTAATAAAAGCGCTTGAAGAAAATGGAATTCCTATAGATTATATTACAGGAACTTCAGCCGGAGCACTTGTTGGAGGCATGTATGTTTCGGGCACCAGTCCACAACAAATGCAAAATATAGTTCTAAGTGAAGATTTTAAAAATTGGGCAACAGGTTCGTTGAGCGATGAACTCATCTACTATTTTAAGGAACGTGAAAGAGATGCATCGTGGGCAACTGTTAAACTTAGCTATGATTCGACTTTAAGAATGAATTTTAATGGATCATTAGTCAATAGTGGCCAAATAGACTTTGCTCTGCTTGAAAATCATTCAGCAGCTAGTGCCGGTGCCGATTACGATTTTAATAATCTGTTTGTTCCTTTTCGTTGTGTTGCCTCAGATATTAAAAATAAACGCCCGGTGATTTTTAATTGTGGCGATCTGAGTCAGGCAATAAGAGCCTCAATTGCCTATCCACTGTATATCTCACCTATGACAGCCGATAATCAGCTCTACTATGATGGTGGCATATATAATAACTTTCCCTCAGATGTTATGCTCAATGAGTTTGATCCTGATATTATGATTGGCGTTTCAGTGGGTGGTGGTCCTGATATTCCGAAAGAAGATAATATGTTTTCACTGCTCAGAACAATGATAATTCAATCGCAACATGTTGTCTTGCCGGGAGCTGATGATATATTAATTCAACCTGATGTTACCAATTTCGGTGTGTTTGATTTTTATAATTTTCAATCGTTGATCGATAGTGGTTATAAGGCAACAATGGCTCGCATGGATGATATCAAACAAGCTATTGCCAGAAGAATTTCACCCGAAGAGTTGAGCCGGAAAAGAGATGACTTTATTAAGAAATTACACCCTTTAGTTGTTGGCGACATTATTGTTACAGGTGTAAATCCTGAAAAAGCAAAATATATTAAGTCTATTCTGAATCCTCGTGGAAGCAATATGTTACTTCGACAACTCAAACCCCGTTATTTTAGACTTCTTGCAGATGAAAATATCAGATATGCTTTTCCAAAATTGGTTTATGATCCAAAAACAGAGGTGTACAATTTAGAAGTCTATATTAAACCTGAAACAGATTTACGGGTTGATATAGGAGGAAATTTTTCTTCCAGGCCAATTAGCGAAGGCTTTATTGGATTCAGATATAATGTTCTTGGTCCATATAGTTTAGGCATTCATGCCAACACCTATTTCGGAAAGCTTTATAATTCCGGACAGTTAAAATTAAGACTAGATTTACCAGGCAGACCTGATTTTTTTATCGAACCGTTTGCCACAATCAATAGGATGGACTATTATAAAAGCAGTAGTTTTTTTAAAGATGATATTAAGCCTGCTTATTTGTTGGTAACAGATCAATCCTTTGGCTTAAATATTGGTATGCCTGCACGAAATAAAGGAGCATTAATTGTTGGTGGAAATTATTTTAATATTAAGGACAGGTATTATCAGACAAGAAATTTCTCTGTCAATGATACAGCAGACTTTACCAGATTTGAAGGAGTAAGTTGTGTTGTTGGTTTTGAAAGGAATACTTTAAATCGGAAGATGTATGCATCAAAGGGTTCTTACCTATCTATTCGCACACGTTTTGTTTCCGGCAATGAAATAACCAATCCCGGATCTAAACAAGACAATGCACCAACTATCAGTGAATGGCACCAATGGTGGCAGGTTAAAATGATTTACGATAATTATTTCTTCAGAGCAGGAAAGTATAAGCTCGGATTTTATGCTGAAACAAATTTCTCAGGTCAACCATTCTTTAATAATTATACAGCTACTATTTTACAAATGCCGGGGTTTTATCCGACCCAAGAAAGTAGAACATTGTTTCTCGATAATTTTCATGCACCAAACTATTTAGGTATTGGAGTGCGTAATGTGTTTAGTTTACGGTCAAATATTGATTTCCGTTTAGAGGGTTATGGATTTCAACCTTTTCAGGAAGTTGTTAAGAATGAAAATGAGAAGGCTGTTTTCGGTGATGCATTATCTGCACGATATTTTATTGCATCATTTTCTGGAATTTTCCACAGTCCGGTAGGACCCGTAGCAATGACACTTAATTATTACGACAGAAAATCAAAGTCATTTACTGTTCTTTTTCATATCGGCTATATTTTATTTAATAAACATGCTTTGGATTAGCCAATTAGTCTTTTTGGAAAGATGCTATGAGTAAAACAGTCATTGTAGCTCCATTAAACTGGGGGCTTGGTCATGCAACAAGAAGTAAAACTGTTATTGATAATCTTTTAACTGCCGGTTGTAAAGTAATTATTGCTTCAGATGGAAATAGTTTAAAAATATTGAAGAGGCAATTCCCTTTTCTGCACACAGAAGAATTACCTTCATATAGTCCTGTTTACCCTTCTGATGGTAATATGGCATGGGCAATGCTCAAACAAGCACCCAAAATGCTCATAAATATTGGCAATGAACAATCGGTTATAAAGAAGATTGCTACAAAATACAATGCAGAAATTATTATTTCTGATAACAGGTATGGGTGTTTTACAAATTTTACAAAGAATATTTTTTTATCACATCAACTGATGATTCAATCACCTGAATCAATGTTGTTTTTGCAACCATCAATTAACAGGTTACATGCTAAATTTATAAATCGTTTTCACGAATGTTGGATTCCGGATGTTGTGCAAGGATTTAAGTTGGCCGGAACTTTATCAGAAAATAAATATATAAAAATTCCAAAATTTTATTGCGGATTACTTTCGTCATATCTATCGTCCAATATGTCAAATGATAATAAATTTGATATAGTTGCAATTCTATCGGGGCCGGAGCCTCAGCGTACAATATTTGAAGGTAGAATTATTGAACAGTTGGAAAAGATCCGGTATCGTTCGTTATTAATACGCGGGAAAATTTCTGACCCAAATGAAATACCTGATAGAGGAGTAATGCAGTTTAAGAATTATGTATCAGCAGAAGGAATTTCTAATTACATTAGCCCGAATACATTTGTGATTTCAAGATCTGGTTATTCTACAATTATGGATATTGCACAATTAGGTGTAAGCGCATTATTGGTGCCAACACCGGGTCAGACAGAACAGGAATATCTTGCATCATATTTTGATGAGAACAAGATTTTCATGATGCAAACTCAAAATAATATTGATATACAAAAAGCATTCGAGAGGAAGTCGGATTACTTAGCTATAAAAACCGAGAAGAATATTTTATTACAACAAAATTTAAACCGGATATTACTAACCTAGCTTAAAGCAAGTTCATATTGCATTCCTGTTATGGAGTTAAGTTCACTAATGCAAAACAATGCATCTTCAATTTGAATCTCATCTTTTTTGATAACTGCTTCATAATACCCTTCTGTAGACAGCCATAAGCCTTCTGGCAAATCAACCAGTTCATGAGCATATAATATCATTACCAATTCACCCTCTTCATCATATAGTTCATTTATTGTAGCAGGAAATTTTTCTGAAGCTTTAAGTTGAGGATTATTCATGCGTGAATTTAGAATATTCTTTTTATCAATCTGAGTCTATGTGTGTATCGTTTGGTTTCCTGATTGTAAATACCAACCTGATCAAATGCATCTATTCGAACTTTTCCTGATGCATGAATAATAGTGTCACGTGAAGTTAATATACCAACATGAATAATATTGCCTTCCTCATTATCAAAAAAAGCTAAATCGCCTGGCATGGCTTCATCAACAAGGTTCACTATATTTCCTTGTTCAGATTGTAAAGAAGCATCACGCAAAAGTGAGTATCCTGATAATTTATAAACCAACTGCGTAAATCCGGAACAATCTATGCCAAATGGTGACCTTCCTCCCCATAAATAGGGTGCATTGAGATACATATATGCATTTTCAATTAATAATGCTGATGTAACTGCTTTTTGAGGAAACTTTGCATTACCATCAAACCGATATGTTCTTGTATTAATTCTGCAATGCTGATTTTCAAAAAAGGGTAAAGCACTTCCTAATATTACTGTCTGTATTTTATTATCGTGTAATAAGAGTTGCACCAAGTCAAAGCAGACAAATGCTCCGTTTTTTTGCAGAAATTGAAAATCGTTATAGCTAATTTCAGTGTGTTGGTTTAAAGCAATAAATCCTTCATAACCATCATGTGAAGTTCGAATCTTAAACCACTCTTTTTGTGATTCAACAACTTCATAATGCTCTCCAAAAAGTATTTGTGAAACCAACTCACTTCTGTGTGAAGGCTCCTTCCTCATAGGAACAAGACTCATTTCACAAATGCCGAATGACATATTCTGCTAAGTATTGAATTTAAGCCAATGCATCAACTACATCTTGCCTTGTTACAATGTAGTTTCTGTCAGCTTTAAAATCTTTTACAATAACTGCCTGATTGTTTTTACTAAGCAAGTCACTTAATGTATCAATTGAAGTATTGATATCAATAAAAGGCATAGCATCTTGCATAATATCACTCACCGGTTTATTTTTTAGTTCAGGACTTTTTAAGAGTGATGAATAAATATGATTCTCTGTAATATTTCCAACTATTCTTCCTTCACGCGTTACCGGAAGTTGAGAAAAGTTATTTGTTTTGATAATTTTCAATGCGTCACCTATCGGTAATGTTGTCTCAACAGTAGTTAAGTTAACATCTTTTTTTGTTCCGATAATATCTGATGCTGTCATGCCTTTCTTATCGAAATAACCTTTTGAACGCATCCAGTCATCATTAAATATTTTTGCAATGTACCTCGATCCATGATCATGAAAAATAATTACAACCACATCTGTTGGTTTCAATTGATCTTTCATCTGAAGCAGTCCTGCAACAGCAGAGCCGGCACTGTTACCTACCCAAATACCTTCTTTGCGAACCAAATCACGTGTCATCAATGCAGCATCTTTATCGGTAACTTTTTCAAAATGATCTATTACTGTAAAGTCGTAATTCTGTGGAATAAAATCTTCTCCTATACCTTCTGTTACATAAGGGTAAATTTCATTCTTATCTAAAATACCTGTTTCATGATATTTTTTAAGTGCAGAACCATAAGTGTCAATTGCCCATACTTTGATTTTCGGATTTTTTTCTTTCAAATAACGACCAGTACCGGTAATTGTTCCGCCTGTTCCGGCACCAACTACTAAGTGGGTGATTTTACCTTCTGTCTGCTCCCAAATCTCCGGACCGGTTTGTTCATAATGTGCCTGTCGATTACTTAAATTGTCGTACTGATTTGGATAAAAAGCATTTGGAATTTCTTTGCTTAGTCTGGCAGCAACAGAATAATAGGAGCGAGGGTCTTCTGGTTCAACATTCGTTGGACAAACAATTACTTCTGCACCAAATGCGCGCAATGCATCTACTTTTTCTTTGCTTTGTTTATCAGTGGTAGTAAAAATACATTTGTATCCTTTAACGATTGCAGCAATTGCTAACCCCATTCCTGTGTTACCGCTAGTGCCTTCAATTATTGTTCCTCCAGGCTTTAACTTTCCGCTCTTTTCTGCATCTTCTATCATCTTAAGTGCCATTCTGTCTTTAATAGAATTACCGGGATTTACAGTTTCAATTTTCGCTAATACTGTAGCTTGAACACCTTGAGTCACTGCATTCAATTTAACCAATGGTGTGTTGCCAATGGTTTCAAGTATATTGTTGAAATACATTAAATGTTATTTGAATTGATTAAATAATTTTATTTCAAGCTTCTTTTACAAGTGCAGGCATTCTCCATTTCGCAATTGCAAATACACCAAAAAGTAGCATGTTGAAAAATAAATCACCCATAATAGTGCCTCCGAAAAATGGAACTGCACTTACGTAGCAACTCATTAATCCAGCAATATTAAGTGGATACATTAACCCTGTAGTCCATACTCCGAAGTTGGTCATGATAAAGAATAGTATTGATCCCATTAAAGATGCTGCAACTACATTCTGTACTTTTAATTTATTTCTGAGTAAAAAACCTAATGGTGTAATTAAAATAAAGCTTAAATAAATCCAAAACCATCCTTCATAAAATGCACTGCCTGGTTTGATAAGCTGTAACAAAAGATCGGAAATTAATAAAGCTGCCAAAGGAAGGCCAAAGGCTATTTTCTTATCTTTAAGAAAAGTGCCACCAAAAAGCGCCATAGCTCCAATTGGAGTGAAATTATAAGGATGTGGTAGCAAACGTGAAATGGCAACTATCAAAATTGATATTGTTATAAATTTCGTCTTGTTGTCTTTTAAAATGTTATTCATAATTCAAAAATATTTTAATGGCAAAGATAGGCGTATGAAAGTAAAGATTCAAAAGTTTATTCAATGCTTTTTAAACGAGGTTTAATGGTGCTATACAGGCCATTAGGAGTCTATTAATTGTAATTCCAGATTGTCCAGGAAGCTTCAGCTTGCTCAATTAGCATGTCATACCCATTACATACCTTACACCTTCTTCTTATACCCTCATTCATAAATGCTGTAATTTCAGGATTGTAATTTAGGTCAAAAAGAATGTGCTTGTCGGTTAACTTGGAGTAATTTATTGGAGGCTTTTGGGCAATTTGTGGGAACCTCCCCATTGGTGTACAATTTATAATTAGTAAATTTTGGCTTATGATATCATCTGATTGAAGGTAAGAAATTGCACTTTCATTTGCGTTTCTTGAAACAAACTTAAATGCAATACTTTTTTGTTTCAGAACAAACGCTACTGCCTTGGCCGACCCTCCCGTGCCTAATATCAATGTTGGAGGTTTTTGATCTCCGATAATTCGTTCAAGACTTATTTTAAAACCAATAATGTCAGTATTGTATCCAATTAATTTCTCATCTTTTATCAGTATTGTATTGACTGAGCCAACAGTTTTTCCGGTTTCCTCTAATTGATCTAAATAGGGTATTATACTTGTTTTGAATGGAGAAGTAACATTTAACCCTGAAAGTTGATTGTTGCTGATTAATGCCTTTAAATTACTTAAGTCTCCTATTTCGTAATTGTTGTAATTACAGCTTATGTTTAGTTTCTTGAATTTATCAGTAAAAAAAATTTGTGAAAAGGAATGACTTAGTGGAAAACCAATTAAACCAAAATTTCTCATTTAGAAGAAAATTGCTGCTTAATAATCCCTATTAATATGGGTATTAATGAAATTCCAATAATAGCAATAACAACTAATGAAAAGTTATTTTTAACAATCTCTAATCTGCCGAAAAAATACCCGGCCCAAACACAAATGTTAATCCATAATACACTTGCTAAAACACTGAATCCTATAAAGCGATTATAGGTCATACTACCAACTCCGGCAACAAATGGAGCAAAAGTTCGAACAATTGGAACAAAACGTGCAAATATTACTGCTTTGCCACCATGTTTTTCATAAAATTCTTGTGTTTTGTTCAGATAATCTTTTTTGAGAAAACGATAATTTTTTTCAAAAACTTTTGGACCTATATAATTACCAATAAAATAGTTGGTGTTATCGCCACCAAAAGCAGCAAAAAAGAAAATTATCATCAGATAAAAAACATTTAAAGGATTATCAGGAGGGGCAGCTAATGCTCCCGCAGCAAACAACAATGAATCGCCCGGCAAAAGTGGAGTTACAACCAATCCTGTCTCAGCAAATACTATAAGAAATAGAATAAGATAAATCCATGTATCATACCGTTGTACAAGTTCGAATAAATGTTTATCAATATGTAAAATAAAATCAATTAAAAATTTTAAGTGTTCCACAGGTTTAATTTATATGACGTTAAGTGTTGGATCAATTTCTTGTGAATAGGCTTTTATACCACCTTTTAAGTTAAAAATGTTTGTAAACCCATATTGTGTAGTAAGTACTTGATAAATTGCTGCACTCCTTGACCCAGACCTGCAATGTATAACAACGGGCTTGTCTTTTGCAATTTCTTCAATTCTGTCAATGATTTCTCCCATAGGAATAAGCATTCCATTAAGATTACAAGCATCATATTCGTATTCTTCACGAATATCAATCAACTGAAAGTTTTCACCTTCATCTTGCCATTGTTTTAATTCATGAACTGTTATTTCTTGCATGATTTTAATTCGAAAAAATTAGAGCGCCAAAGATACGAATTGACTTTACTTTGATATCGGTTTGTTGAACATTCTGTTCAGATTCTGTTTGCTGAACTTTATTATAAAAGCAATAAAAACTACCAAAAGGCATCCGGCTAAATTTAACCATAAAAATGCCATCACATCAAAATACCAGAATGTTATTATAATTGCTTCAGTAATTAAAGCTGCAATAAATACCGAGTTTCCATCAAGTTGTTTTACGAAAATGGCAGAGATGAAAATACCCAATATAGTGCCGTAGAATAAAGATCCAAGTATGTTTACAGCCTCAATCAGATTTCCTGTATTGCCGGCAAAGAATGCACAGATTATACAAAAGATACCCCAAAGTAAAGTTGCAATTTTAGAATAGTAAAGTTTCTTGGTCTCGCTATACTCTTTTTTTGATGACCTGAAATAGAAATCTACAACAGAAGTTGAAGTAAGAGAATTAATACCTGCTGCTAAAGAACCCATGGATGCAAGAAAAATTATTGCTACAATCAATCCTATAAGACCTTTAGGAAAATGATGCATCACAAAATGCAGAAAAACAAAATTGGTATCATTTATATCAGCTTCAGGATTTATAGTCTTGATTATTTTAACAGCTTCCTGTTTTACTTTATTGGCTTCAGCCGAAGTTTGAAGTATTTTGGTTTTAGTGAATTCGGCATTTGCAAGATCATTGCTGCGTAAATATTTTAAATAGTCTTTTGATAGATTAGAGTTACTTTGGTTAATACCATTGTACTTAAACTCTAAATTATTGTAGTAGTCAGCCATCTGACTTTCCTTAGCAATTTTTTCTATGTTCTCATTAAAGAAAATGGGAGGAGATTGAAACTGATAGAATGAAAAAACAAGAATTCCAATAAACAAAATCACGAACTGCATTGGGATTTTAATCATCCCATTGACGATTAAACCTAATTTACTTGCTGATGAATCCTTGCCCGTTAAATAACGACCAACTTGCGATTGGTCTGTACCAAAATACGATAGTTGCAGGAAAAAACCACCTATGATGCCACTCCAAACATTATATCGGTTGTTCCAATCAAATTTAAAATCAATAATATTCATTCTGTTATGTATGCCTGCAATTTTCAGACTTTCGTACAAGGTAGCATCAGTTCCAATTAAAGACAGTACAATGACCCCTGCTATAATAATACTCGAAAAAATAATTGTCATCTGCAATACCTGAGAATGCGATACAGCAAGAGTCCCACCATAGAAAGTGTAAATTATTACCAGAACGCCAATTATCATTGTTGTGTAAAAAATTGGAATGTTAAGTACTGTAGATAGTACAATTGAAGGCGCATAAATGGAAATGCCGGTAGAAACTCCTCTTTGCAGTAAAAAAAGTAGAGCAGTTAATTTTCTTGTCTTATGGTCAAAACGCCTCTCTAAAAATTCATATGCCGTATAAATGTTAAATTTTCTGAACGCAGGAATAAATGTGGCACTAAGGAAAATCATTGCTAGGGGAAGTCCAAAATAAAACTGAACAAAACGCATCCCATCACTGTATGCCTGACCGGGTGCACTCAAAAATGTTATAGCACTGGCTTGTGTTGCCATCACACTTAAACATACATTGTACCAAGGCAATTCCCTGTTGGCAATCAAATAACTATCTAATGTTTTCTTATGACGACTTCTATAAATACCATAGATAACAATTGCCAGAAGAGTTATTGCCAAAACCAGCCAATCTATTATACTCATGAAAAAGTCTTAGTAATTATATAGTATAAAGTAATCTGAATAATCAAAAGAGCAACAACAATTAAATAGAGGCGCATCCATGGAATATCTTTCTTCATAACTACTGATAATTTAAACTTACTAATTCTGCTACTTCTTTCCCGACTAAATATCCTAATGCCACACCCATTCCACCTAATCTTACAGCACAATAAATGTTAGGCTTTATTTCTTGGATAATAGGTGA
>DKKR01000058.1 GCA_002455375.1 Bacteroidetes bacterium UBA6661 | reverse complement strand
ATGAAAAAACTTTATGGACAGATAGTAGCGGCTGTTATTATTGTCTTGTTTGCAAACATTCGCATAACAGGTCTTTATGGTATTTTCGGTATTGATCAAGTGCCATACTGGTTCAGTCTTTTGTTTTCAATGTTTACTATTCTGCTTATCATCAATGCTTTTAACCTGATTGACGGTGTTGACGGATTGGCAGCAGGTATTGGCGCTATTGCTGCATTTACCTATGGAATTTACTTCTACAACTACAATGAGATAGCTCTTTGTATTCTTTCGTTTTCACTTTTCAGTTCGCTGTTGGCTTTCCTGGTTTATAATTTTTCTCCTGCCAATATTTTTATGGGCGATACCGGATCGTTAATTATTGGGTTGATTTTATCTATTCTCACAATCAAGTTTATTGAAATGAGTTTTGCACCACGTCCTGAGAACTTCCCATTTCAGAGTAGTCCGGCTATGGCTGTTGCTATTTTGGTGCTGCCATTGTTTGATTTGCTCAGAGTTTTTATTGTCAGAATTTTAAACAAACGTTCACCTTTTGAGGCTGACAGACAACATATCCACCACCTTTTGCTGGATATGGGATTAAATCACCGCGAGGTTTCCATTACACTTTACTTGGTAAACATAGGCTTTATACTTGTGGCATTGGCATTACGTAGCTTTGGTGCATTGGCATTATTATTCATTATCTCTACTTTAGCCTTGATTTTGAGCTTGGTGCCCTACTATTTAAAGTATCAGGCAGGCCGCTCAGGAGCCGTTTCGAGGTCGCATAAGTAGGGCGTTGATACCCTAATTGCCGCACTTACATGAAAAATTGATATAATTATGTAAGCATTTCCCAAAAAAGTAAACATTTTTTTTATTTTCGTCCGAACTTGAATGACAGGCATTTTTCCGGACTCTCTGCCTGCGAAAATTATTATCATGCGACTAAAAAAATTGGTTTACTCCATTGCTCTTTTATTGCCGTTCATAGGTAATGCTCAGGTAGTTGAAAATACACAACCCCAATCCGGTGACCCTATTGCTGCCATGCTCGACAGTTTAGTGTCTATTCGTAACGTTGTGCGACTGAGCGAAACAAACCTTCAACAGCCTCCTGTTTTTAGTGAAAACGATGCTGTACTTTCTGATGCTTTTATTCAGGAGAGGATTTCAAAAATTTCTACACCTATACCGTTAACCTATAATTATCAGGTAAAAAATTACATCTCCCTTTATGCTTCACAACGCGCACAGTTGACTTCGCGTGTACTTGGTTTGTCACGATTATACTTTCCTTATTTTGAACAGATGCTGGACAAGTACAACCTACCTGTTGAATTAAAATATCTGGCTATTGTTGAATCGGCACTTAACCCAACAGCTGTATCATCGGCAGGGGCAACAGGTATCTGGCAGTTTATGTACAATACGGGAAAGCTTTATGGACTGAACATTAACTCCTACATAGATGAAAGAAGAGATGTACGTCTGGCAACAGATGCAGCATGCCGCTATTTTCAGGATATGTATGCTATCTATGGCGATTGGTTGCTTGTGATTGCATCTTACAACTGTGGGCCGGGAAATGTTAACCGTGCAATCGCCCGTGCTGGCGGCAGCAAAAACTTTTGGGAGATAAGTCGTTTTCTTCCTGCAGAAACAAGAGGATATGTTCCTGCTTTTATTGGTGCTACCTATGTAATGTATTATGCTAAAGATTACAACATCACACCTACAACGCCTACATTCACCTATTTTGATGTTGACACTGTTGGCGTGAAAAATAATATTTCGTTTCGTCAGTTGAGTCAGACATTAAACATACCTTATGATGTTATTGCCTTTTTAAATCCTGTTTATAAACGCAACATGATTCCGGGTGAGGGTAACAGACTTTATCTACCTACAGAAAAAATAAGTTTGTATCTGGCAAACGAAGAAAGTCTTTATGCATCAAGCGGCACTGAGTTGCAACCATCATCATTTGCTATTGCTGATGATGTTGGCTATGTGCAGGTGAAACAACATGTAAAAGTTCGTAAGGGAGAAAACCTTTATTCATTTGCAAAAAGAAATTACTGCTCTGCAAAGCAGGTGAAAAAATGGAACAATTTAAGATCTAATTATCTGAAAGCCGGACAGAAGTTGGTTGTTTATACAACTATAAAACAAAAAGCAACACCGGTTGAGACTACAACTGAAACCGCAGCAAATGATAAAACAGATTCAGCTAAGGTGAATACAGCAGTGAAAGCAGACTCATCAGCTAACACAGAAACCGGTGCTGTTACTTCTGAGAGCAAAACAACACAAGTTAACCAGACTCAAAGTGCTGCATCAAAATGTATTATTCATTTAGTGCAACCGGGTGACACACTTTGGAATATTGCAAAACGATATGAGGGTGTTACTGTTGAACTTTTGAAAGAGGTAAATAATTTTACACCCCAATCAACACTTAAAGTAGGAAGCAAAATAAAAATACCTACTGTAGGCTAATTTTATTTTCGTGTTTTATTAATGTTTGTCGTCTTCAATATGCTGACGGAATTCGTTTTTAATATCCTGCAGTGCAGGAGTGAGAAATGTTGAAGTTTTTAGAACAGGGTCATAGAGTTTGGACTCTTTTTTAGTCTGTGAATTGATAAAGTTGAGATGTGGTTCGAGTGATTTGAGTAACCACAGGAATACACTCAACACCAAAGCATATTTCAGTAAACCAAAAACACCGCCAATAATTTTATTGAAAAGATTGAGGTCACCGGCTTTGAGAATACCTTCGAGCAGGCGTGCATAAAGAATAAACACTGCCATAATTATTCCGCTAATAATAAAAAAGCCTACCCATGCAGGCAGGGCACTGTCTTTGTTTACTAATTGAAACAGCCAGCCTTGCACAACTCCCGAAAATTTGAATGCAACATAGAGTCCTGCAATGAGACCGAGTATCATGGCAATCTCATAAATAATGCCGCGGGTGAAACCTTTATAAGCACCCCACAATAAGGGCACGGCTAAAAACAAATCGAGAATATTCATACTGTGGAATAGTATGCTCAAAGTAAGCGATGCCGTTGTAATCTAAAAACAGCATCAGCAGAAAATACCAAACAATAAATTGTTGAAAGGTGTTGATTAAACCAATGTAATATCAAACTGAACTAAGTCAATAAACTCCTGAATGCGTTCGTTGAGTTCATCACTATCAAGGTTCATGATTCTTTCTGTGCCGAATTTTTCTACGCAGAAGGAAGCCATTGCAGAACCGTAGATGATGGCACGTTTCATACTGCTGAAAGAGATGTCGCGGGTTTTTGCAAGATAGCCAATGAAGCCACCGGCAAAAGTGTCGCCAGCACCTGTGGGGTCAAACACATCTTCTAGTGGCAGTGCAGGAGCAAAAAATACTTCGTTGTTGTGGAAGAGGAGTGCGCCATGTTCGCCTTTTTTGATGATGAGATATTTTGGTCCCATATTTAGAATTTTCTTGGCAGCTTTTACCAAAGAATATTCATTGGTGAGTTGTCGTGCTTCGGCATCGTTGATGGTAAGCACATCAATCATTGAAATGTTTTTGAGCAAATCGTCCATTGCCATATCCATCCAGAAGTTCATGGTGTCCATGACGATGAGTTTTGGGCGTTTGCGCAAACGCTCAATTACCTGCAACTGGATTTTTGGCATCAGGTTTCCAAGCATGAGGAACTCGCAGTCCTGATAGCTGTCGGGAATAATGGGGTCGAAGTTGGCAAGAACGTTGAGTTGTGTGTCTAAGGTGTCGCGGCTGTTCATGTCTGTATGATAACGACCACTCCAGAAGAAAGATTTTTCGCCCTCAATTATTTGCAGCCCTTCTGTGCGGATGTTGTGGTTGTTAAAATCCTGAATGGTGCTTTGCGGAAAGTCATCGCCAACCACTCCAACAAGATTTATTTTAGGAGCAAAGTAGGATGCTGCAAGCGAGGCATAGGTGGCAGCACCGCCAATTATTTTATCGGTTTTTCCGAAGGGTGTTTCTATTGCATCAAAGGCAACGGTTCCAACAACAAGTAATGACATGATGTGAGTTTGAAAATTTTGCGCAAAGCTAATACTATTATCGGTTTTTGTGATAGTGTTTTACAAATACTGCTTTGTGGCAATTGCGATAACAGCAACAACAATTTCTTCATTAAAATTATAAACAGATTCAATTATCTTTAAACCTTAATCTTTTAATACATAATATCATGTTCGAACAATTATTAAATCTAGTAAAAGAAAATGCCGGAGAGGCTATCATTAACAATCAGGCAATACCGAATGAACAGAACGATGCAGCCATTAATCAGGCTACGGAAGGAATTATAGGCGGATTGAAATCGCAATTGGCATCAGGCAACATCAGTGAGGTGGCGCAACTGTTAGGCGGACAGAATAATGCAGCAACATCAGGTGTTACAAATGCCATTTCATCGCAGGTATCGCAGGGGCTAATGGAGAAGTTTGGTTTATCAGGAAACAGTGCAGGTTCTATAGTGTCGTCACTGATACCTGTTGTGTTGAGTAAGCTCGTTTCGAAGACGAATGATCCGAACGATAAGAGTTTTGATTTGAATAGTATTTTTAATCATTTGAGTGGAGGTAAAACGCAGGGCATGGATTTGTCGAGTATATTGGGTTCTGTGACGGGTGGTAATACAAGCGGAGGCGGAATAGGAAATGTGCTTGGCTCTGTGATGGGCGGAGATAAAAATTCTGCACTTGGGGGATTGATGGATATTTTTAAGAAGTAGGATAAAAAATACCTCAGTATCAAAAATTATAAATCCCTTTGGTTCTATCAAATTGATTTTACTGAAGGGATTTTCTATTACTAAACTTTTAAAGCTTCAAGGCAACAATTCTTAAATCAAACTTTCCAACTTTAAAATATTTTATTTCGCCACACTCAAACCTTTAACTGCAAACGTCCAATGGCAATGGTCATTCTACTGATGCAAACGGGTTGATTTTTTTCGTTTAGAATTTCTATTGTCCAGACCTGTGTCTTTTTTCCAAGATGAAAGGGTTTGGCAGTGCCGTAAACGAATCCTTCTTTTACGGGTCGCACGTGGTTGGCATTGATTTCCATGCCAACAGCAACATATGTGTCGTCTTTTAATGTTAGAAATGCACCAATGCTTGCTAACGATTCTGCAAGTGCACAAGAGGCACCGCCATGTAATATACCCATGGGTTGACAGGTACGGTGGTCAACAGACATTTTTCCTTTAACAGCATTGTTGTCAATGGAAGTTATTTCGATGCCCAGGTGACTAAGCATGGTATTGCGTTCTAATTTTTTTACATCTTGCAATGTATAGTTGCCAAAAATAGAATTCATTATTTGCTTTTTTTAGATGGAAAAACTGTGCGGTAAATTTCATCCACAAAAATTTTAAGTCTTAGAATATATATTGGTGATGATAAATTGTCTTTTAGCTGTTTGTTGTTTTTAAGCATGACGCGGTAGCCCACGCCAAAGCCTATGCCAACCCAACGGATGAGTTTATAGTGTCCTGTGATGGCGGGTTCAAAGAGTATGATGTTGCCTTGCAAAGCTTTGTTGTTTGCTTTTTTTCCGTCAGGATATTCGTAGTAGCTTGTGCCGAAGCCAAAGTGCATGGGTACGTTTACTTGCCATGGACCGTTGCGGTAGAGCACATATTCAATGCCTGTTGTAAAATAATTGCTTCGCACTTCGCCACGATAATATTTGTTTGGTCTTATCTGGACACTGTCCACAACATCGGTAAACAGTTTCATGTAGCCCATGCTGAATTTTACACGTTTGCCAAAATCCAAACCTGTTTTGAAACCAATGGCATTGGCACCGCGACTGCGAACGAAGGAGTTGTAGCCATCTAACTGAAAAAAAGGTTTTGGTCTTTGTTTAAGTAAATAGGCCAACGAGTCGCGCAGTTGTGCATGAACATTGGTGCTGCATGAAAGCAGTACAAACATTGTAAGCAGCGTGTATTTTATTTTTTTGGAAGACATTGAACCGACAAAACAAAAATATAGATGTGTACTGTTTTATTTCTGAATAATTAATTTGCTTACTAACAATTGCATTTGAATTACGAAACTGATGCAGGTCAGTGTGTTTAGATGTAAAAGTGTGTTTATCTTTTATAACTTTGCACAAAGCGTAATTCTCGGTAATCAAAAGAAAGCTGAGTTTTAAAAAAAGAAGATAATGAAAGTAGAGATTAAAGTTCCAAGTCCGGGTGAAAGCATTACGGAAGTACAGATTGCACGTTGGATAAAGAAAGATGGTGATTATGTTGAGCGCGATGAAGAGATTGCAGAAATAGATTCGGACAAGGCAACACTATCGTTGGTTGCAGAAGCTGATGGTGTTTTGAAAACACTTGTTGCCGAAGGTGAGAATATTACAGTTGGCTCTGTAGTTTGTACGATAGATACAGATGCAAAGCCTGTTGCAAAGGCAGAACCTATAAAAGAAGAAAAGCCTAAAGAAGAAAAAGCAAAAGAAGTTAAGCCTGCTGCTACTGCTATTCCTTCAAAGGCAGAAGGCTATGCTGCAGGCACACCGTCTGTTGCTGCAGCTAAGATGATGAAAGAAAATAATGTAAAGGGTGAAAGTGTGCAGGCAACGGGCAAGGGTGGACGTATTACAAAAGGTGATGTATTACAGTCGCTGCAAGCACCGGCTGCGGCACAAACGGCACCGCAGGTACGTGAGCAACGCAGAGAAAAGATGACGATGTTGCGTAAAAAACTTTCGCAGCGTTTGGTTGCAGTAAAACAAGAGACAGCAATGCTTACAACTTTTAACGAAGTTGATATGAGTGCCATTATGAACATTAGAAAACAATACAAAGATGTTTTTAAAGAAAAGCATGGTGTAGGGTTAGGTTTTATGTCGTTTTTTACGAAAGCTGTTTGTGAGGCATTAAAATCTTTCCCTGCAGTGAATGCACAAATTGACGGTGAAGAAATTTTGTATCACAACTATTGCGATGTGGGTATTGCAGTGAGTGCACCAAAAGGATTGATGGTTCCGATTATCCGCAGTGCTGAAAAATTATCGCTTGCACAGATAGAACAACAAGTAATAGACCTTGCCACCAAAGCCCGCGACAGCAAACTTACTATTGATGAAATGACAGGTGGAACTTTTACCATTACTAATGGTGGTGTGTTTGGCTCTATGTTGTCAACACCAATTATTAATCCGCCACAGAGTGCAATTTTAGGAATGCATAATATTGTTGAGCGTCCTGTTGCATTGAATGGAGAAGTAGTTATTCGTCCTGTAATGTATGTTGCCTTGTCATACGATCATCGAATAATTGATGGCAGAGAGTCTGTTGGATTTTTAGTTAAAGTAAAACAGATGCTTGAAGAGCCGGCAAAAATGTTGTTTGAAGGCAACGACCCAATTAAAGTATTACTACATTTGTAACCACTTTTCTTTTACCAATAAACAAAAAGAGGCTGCCTGATTCAGGCAGCCTCTGCTATTTTATTTAGTGTTGTAGTTACTCAACAACTTTCATCTCGTCAACAATGTGTTTGGCTCCACCAAATTTGTCAATACAAAACAATACGTATCTGATGTCAACACAGATGGTGCGTTTGTATTCTTCGTCATATTTAATATCACCACTCATAGCTTCCCAGTTGCCATCGAATGCAAGTCCGATGATTTCGCCATTGCCATTGATAACCGGGCTTCCGCTGTTGCCACCTGTAATGTCGTTGTTTGTGAGGAAGCAGGTGTTTAATGTTCCATTGCTGCCATAACGACCATAATCTTTTTTGTTGTACAGCTCAACTAACTTTTCAGGAACTTTAAACTCTGTAGAACTGTTATCCATTTTCTGCATGACACCTTCAATGGTAGTAAAGTAGCTATACTTAACAGCATCGGCAGGATCGTAGGCACGCACAGAGCCATAACTTAAACGCATGGTGCTGTTGGCATCGGGATAAAGTTTTTTCTCAGGCATCATTTCGCGCAGACCTTCAATATACAATCTGTTGTTGGCAGCCAATGCTAAATCAATGGTGCGAATTGGAGCACGGAAGTTATCATCATAAAAGTTCAACTGTGTGCTTATGAGTTTAAATGCAGGATCGTTTTTAAGTTTTTTTGCAGAAGGGTCTTCTAAGAACGCAAGTACTTTGTTTTTGTCGGAGAAAATACTCTTTGCAAAAACTGCTGCAGCCATTTTGTTGTAGTCGCCTTTATATTTCTTAGCCATTTCTGCAAAGATGGATGCCTGCTGATCTTTGGCAACGTCATCGGCAAACGATTTAACAAGAACAGCAAAAACTTTTTGGTCAACACCAGCATCATACTCTTCAAAATAATCTTCCACTCTTGATTTAAGCATTGCTGCTTTTGCTTTTATATCATCGGCATTAGGTTCTTTCTCACTAAGAGCCTTTTCTAAAGCAGAAAACGAAAATGCATATCGTAAAATTTCTGTTCCCATTAATGCTTCTGAAGTGTAAACACGCAGTTTGGCATATTTTCTTGCATTGTCATAAGATTGCTGAAGGTTGCCCATCACAAATCCATAATGCAGTCTTCTTTTTTTATCTGCATTAACCCAAGTGGTGAATTGATTTTCGAGGTTGCGTTTTTGTTCAACAACTTTCATTCTTTTTAATTGCTTCTGCTGACCGATAAAATACTTCCAATAGTTGCTTACCTGATTGCGCTTTGCCTGATATTTTATTCTTATAGCATCATTATCTGCCATTGCATTGTTGATGACATCTAATCTTTTAGTGCGTAGTTTCACCAATGAAGGACTTGTAATATCAAGACCATTTTCAATACTGTATGATGTTGCATAACGATCTGTTCTTCCGGGATAACCCATAATCATGGCAAAATCTCCTTCTTTAACGCCTTTAATACTTACAGGGAAATAGTATTTCGATTTTAAAGGAACATTTTCTTTAGCATACTTGGCAGGCTTTCCATCGGGTGAAGTGTAAATACGGAACATAGAAAAATCGCCTGTCTGACGTGGCCACATCCAGTTGTCGGTGTCGCCACCAAAGTTTCCAATACTCATTGGAGGTGTCCCAACCAAACGCACATCTTCATATCTTTCGTAAACAAATAAATAATATTCATTACCACCATAAAAAGCACGCACATCGGCTGTATAAAAATCATTTCCTGCAGTTGCTTCTTTAGTAAGCTTAGAAAATATTCCGGGTAATTTCGCTTGTAAATCTGCTTCGGAAAGTGAGTCGCTGAGTTCTGCTTTTACCTTTTGTGTTACATCTTCCATGCGGATAAGGAATTTTACGGAAAGACCGGTTGCAGCAAGTTCTTTATCGCGAGCAGTTGCCCAAAATCCATTTGTAAGATAATCATGATCTATACTGCTTAGTGATTGAATGTAATCAAGTCCGCAATGATGATTGGTTAGAATTAAACCATCAGGAGAAACAATTTCGCCTGTACATCCGCCACCAAAGTGAATAATGCCATCTTTCATTGAAGATTTGTTGATGTTATAAATATCATCAGCCGTGAGCTTAAAGCCCATTTTTTGCATATCTGCCTCATTAAGTTGTTTTAATGTTGACAGCAGCCACATACCTTCATCGGCATGCAACATGGTTGTAAAAAACAGCGCACAGGCTGTAAAAAACAGTCGTAATTTATAATTCATAATTTAAAAGATTTTGAGTGGCGAATATCAGTATTTTTATTTTCATATTAGTTAAAAACTTGTTAATGACAGAGGAATATAATCCGTTCATTAGTTTATTCTGTTATATGCCGATAATTTAACAATCAAATCTTGACAGAAGCAAATAATTTTTTTCAAAAGCCACGAATCGTTTTTTCGCAATTCTATCGTGGTGAAAAAGGCAGACTTAAAACTTAATAAAGTAACATCTGAGTTATTTATTTGGATTTGATTGATTAAATTTGACAACAAATGTAAAAGTAAAATTCCGGTTATATGAATAAGCTAAAAATGTTTTTTATTGCAGCTGCAATCACGTTTGTTTTATCAGGGTGTGGAACAAAACAAAGTAATAACTCAAGTGTAGAGAAAGTGAATAAGGCTGTAAATGATGAGCCTGTACAGTACGACCCTGATGAAACCATAGAACTGGATAATGGACAGAAGTGGAAGGTGAATGAAGAGATGAAACCTTTTCTACTAAAAGGAAAAGAGATCTTGAATGAATATATCCGGAACGAGGATAACGACTATACAGGTTTAGCAGCAGCACTCAGCGAGCAAGATAATAAGTTGATTGAAAGCTGTACAATGGAGGGTAAAAGCCATGAGGAATTGCATAAGTGGCTGCATCCACATTTAGACATAATATCAGATCTTGAGAGCACAAAAGATACTGCACAAGCAAAAAAACTTGTGGAACAATTAAAGACTTCCTATGTTGATTTTGAAAAATACTTTCAGTAAGTACAGAAAGTATCTTTCATTTTTTTATTTACCCGGTAAACTGAAATCAAAAGGTGATTTTACTGAGTGTATAAACAAGAAGTTAGTCGCTGTTTTGTACAACAGATGTTACTGAGTTATACCACACAACTTTACTCTTAAATAATAGGACGATAATATAAATGACAGAATTTTTTAATCAATTACTTCACGAAATTGAAAGGCCACTTACCAATCCGGTACTGATATTTTCTTTAATACTATTTATTATTTTACTTTCTCCCATTTTACTGAGACGATTAAATATTCCCGGAATCATAGGACTCATTATTGCGGGAGTAATTATAGGGCCACATGGTTTATATATCCTCGAAAAAAATTCAGCTATCAATCTGTTTTCAACAATAGGTTTGCTGTACATTATGTTTATTGCCGGTCTTGAACTTGACCTGAATGAGTTTAAATCACATCGCAATAAAAGCCTTGTGTTTGGATTTTTTACCTTCATTATTCCTTTGGCTATTGGATTTCCTGTCTGTCATTATTTGTTACATTATGATTTTAATGCAAGCTTTCTTACAGCAAGTATGTTTGCAACACATACGCTGGTAGCTTATCCGATTGTCAGCAAGTTAGGTGTTTCAAAAAATCAGGCTGTTGCCATTACTGTTGGAGGAACAATTTTAACAGACACTGCTGTACTGATTATGCTGGCCGTTATCATGGGCAACAGTCAGGGAAATCTTAATCAGGAATTCTGGATTCGTTTAGGTGCTTCATTGATTATTTTTTCTGCTATCATGTTTATTGTTATACCACGTATTGCCAAATGGTTTTTCCGAAAACTGGAAAGCGAAAAACATTCGCATTATATTTTTGTACTTTCAGTGGTGTTTTTTGCAGCCTTTCTTGCCGAGGTTGCCGGAGTTGAGCCAATCATAGGAGCCTTCGTTGCAGGATTAGCATTAAACAAACTGATTCCACACTCATCAGCATTGATGAACAGGATTGAGTTTATTGGCAACTCTTTGTTTATTCCGTTTTTTCTGATTAGTGTTGGTATGTTGGTTGATGTAAGCGTAATCATGAATGGACCAACTGCACTCATCATTGCGGGCACATTGACAATTGTAGCGATAACAGGCAAATGGCTTGCCGCTTTTCTGACACAAGTTATTTTTAAATATTCATCATCGCAGCGGCAGCTAATTTTTGGTCTCAGCAGTGCACATGCAGCTGCAACACTTGCAGTTATTTTAGTCGGCTTTAAAGCAGGTATTCTTGATGAAAATATTCTTAATGGTACCATTATTCTTATTTTGATTACATGTGTCATTGCTTCTTTTGCAACAGAGCGAGCGGCAAAAAAAATTATAGTAGAAACAGAAGATGACAGCAGTGAAATTTTAAATAACAGCAGTGCTTCAAACGAACATATTTTACTTGCTGTGGCTAATGTTAACAAAATGGAAAAGTTGTTAGACTTTGCCATTTTAATAAAGGACAAGAAATCTGTTAATCCGGTGTCTGTTCTTTCAGTAGTTTCTGACAATAGCGAGGCAGAGAAAAATATTATAAAAGCAAAAAATAAATTAGAAGATTTTGTAAAACAAGCATCGGGAACAGAAACGAAGGTTAATGTAATTACTACAATTGATCACAATGCTTCAAGTGGAATTACACGTTGTTCAAGAGAAATTATGGCTGATATTATTGTTTTGGGATGGCCACAGCGTACAGGATTTCTTGATAAACTTATTGGCGAGAAAATTGAAAGCATATTAAACAACACGGATAAGACAACATTAATTTGCTTTCTTGAAAAACCTCTTGAACTTCATAAGCGAATAGTGGTTGCCATACCGCCTCTTGCCGAACATGAAAATGGATTTGGTTTATGGCTTACTAAATTAGCAAAACTGGCACAGGAACTTAGCATTCCTATTCATGGCTATTGTAATGAAGTGACTGAAAAATCAATAAGAAGATATTTTAATAAAGAAAAAATATCAGCTTCACTCCATATAAGTTTGTTTAGTGACTGGGATGATTTTCTGGTGCTGGCAAGAAATATCCATGCAGATGATTTTGTTGTACTGGTCTCTGCCAGACGTGGTGCTACTTCTTATATGAGTATATTGGATGGACTCCCATTGAAGATAGAAAAACATTTTAGTGTCAATAGTCGCTTGATTATTTACCCTCAACAATATGACGGAAATACTAATCTGGAAAACTACAGCGAAGTTTCAGCAGAAACTTTAAACAGAGGTATTGAAGTGGTACAGAAAATTGGTAAAGAAATAGGCTCTATGTTGAAAAAGAAAAATCAGGAGTAGATTTTTTTCTGATATTTCATTTCGATTTATAAATCGGAACGGTAGAACAAGGTTCGCCATACATAATGCTTTTAACAACAGGTTTTAGTTTTTGTGTCAGCAGCATATAAACAGCAGGCGAAAAGTTTTCATCACCACAACCTTTAATAACTATACGTTTGTTGCTATAGTTTTCAATATTGATTTTTTCAATTGCATCAATGGCTAACTTTTCTTTGAGTTGAGTAGTGTTACCAAAAAAAATGGTGGAAGCATGCTGTTGCAATGCCTCGCTAATGAGCATATATGCCCAGGTTGGAATAATGGCATCAACAGAACAATAAACAGCAACTGCAGCACCATTATACTGCTGCCAGTTATGTTGTTTGATATGCTCTCTGAAATCTTTTTCTTTAAGAATCATTTCCTCAAATAACCATCCTTTAATGTCAAGTTTGATTATTGTAGTGGCAGGTATAAAATCTTTTGGATCTATCTGTATAATACCACTGTCGGCAACGCGGTTTTTAATTTCCTGTTCCATGATTACCACATGCCAAGTTCCATGCGCGCCTCTTCGCTCATCATATCTTTATCCCAGGGTGGATCAAAAGTGAGTTCAACTTTTGCATCGTTTACATCAGGAATACTTTTTATTTTTTGTTCAACTTCCAAAGGCAATGATTCGGCAACCGGACAAGCAGGTGAAGTCAGAGTCATCTTTACATGCACATCATTTCCTTCAATAATTTTTACTTCGTAAATCAATCCCAGCTCATAAATGTCAACCGGAATTTCCGGATCATAACAGGTCTTTATTGTTTCAATAACCCTGTCATATAATTCTTTTGGCTCTTCCATAAGTGCAAATTTAATGGATTTATTGTTGTCTTGATTTTATTGCTGCTTTATTCTGATTTTACATTCTATAGAGTATTCAAAGTAAATTCATGCAGTACAGCAATAATAATCCCATATTTGAAAACTTTAAAGTCAGATAAAAGTTTAAGAAAATTAAAATAAATATTATGAAGCAGTTTTTGGTCATTATTCTTACAGTTGGTCTTTCATTATCATCATCAGCGCAGCAAAAAACAGTTTTGGAAGCAAATGAAAAAGCTGCTATAATCAGTTTTGAAAAAACTGAACATAATTTCGGAAAGATTAAAGAAGGTGACAAAGCAGAACATGTTTTTCTTTTTAAAAATACCGGCAACACACCTTTAATTGTTACTGACGTGAGTGTTACCTGCGGATGTACTGCTGCAGAAAAACCTGATGCACCAATTATGCCGGGTAAAGACGGGAAAATTAAGATAGTGTTTAACTCTGCGGGTAAAGTTGGTTCACAAAACCGAACTATAACGGTTAGCACTAATGCAAAGAATAAAATTACCTATTTGAAAATGACGGGTGAAGTGAGTGAAAAATAAGTACTGCTAAATCAGTTAAACTCTTTCTCCAAACTCCATCAGAAAAGCTTTCATAAACTCATGCAGTTCGCCATCCATTACTGCTTGTACGTTTGACGTTTCGCAATCTGTACGCAGGTCTTTCACCATTTTATATGGATGAAAAACATAGCTTCTTATTTGTGAGCCCCATTCAATTTTTTTCTTACCGGCTTCTGTTGCTGCTTTGGCTTCATTGCGTTTGCGAAGTTCAAGTTCATAAAGTTGCGAACGCAACATCTGCATAGCTCGCTCGCGGTTGCCACTTTGCGATCGTTCCACCTGACACACTACAACAATGCCTGTGGGTAAGTGTTTGAGTTGAACCTTTGTTTCTACCTTATTTACATTTTGTCCACCTGCACCTCCTGAACGAGAAGTCTGCATTTCTATATCAGCATCTCTAATTTCTATCTCTATAGTATCGTCAATCAAAGGATAGGCAAACACACTTGCAAATGATGTATGACGTTTTGCATTAGAATCAAAAGGAGAAATGCGTACTAAACGATGTACACCATTTTCGCTTTTTAAATATCCGTATGCAAAATCACCCTCTATTTCTAAGGTAACAGATTTTATTCCTGCAACATCACCATCTTGCCTGTCAATTTCATTTATGCGATAGTTCATTCTTTCGGCCCAGCGTATATACATTCGCATAAGCATAGATGCCCAGTCGCAACTTTCTGTTCCTCCTGCACCGGCATTTATAGTGAGCACTGCGCTTAATGCATCTTCTTCACCGCTGAGCATGTTTTTAAATTCAAGCTCTTCTAATGATTTTTGAACAGACGTATATTGCTCTTCTACTTCTTGTTCTGAAGCATCGCCTGTTTTTGAAAAATCGAATAATACGCCTAAATCATCTACAGCTTGCTGTACGGCAGCAAATGTGTCGGTCCAGTTTTTTTTAAGCTTGATGGATTTTAGAATCTGCTCTGCCCTAGTCGGGTTGTTCCAGAAATCCGGTGCATGGGTAAGCTGTTCTTCTTCTTTTATTTTCAGGAGTTTGACATCAATGTCAAAGGTGCCCCCTCAAAGCGTCAACGCGCTCCTTACATTCTGTTAATTGTTCTTGTGTCATACCGGCTGCGAATTTACGAATTAATGCTTAACAGCTTTTTCTGACTATGTAGTTTTCATCAGCTTATAAGCTTTGGCTACATCAAAAATCATAAACAGAAAATAGGCCATCAAAAAACTAACCGCAAAGGGTATAGCTGTATCAGGGTTTAAAAACATATAGCTAACAATAACTGTAAGCATCAGAAATAATTTAAACGCTGTTGATGCCATAAAAAATCGAATGGACTCATTACCTTTACTTTTGGCAAGTCGCAAATAATGTATGACAGAAAAAAGTATGAAGAAAAATATCCCGCACTTCCACCACGAAGGGTAGAAACGTGCAGCCAGAAAATCTTTCATCAGATAATAAAGTAAAATATAAAGCAGGGTTATGCCGGCAAGTTGCAAAATGTAGGTGATGAAACCTTTGTTCATTTTTTCTTATGTAAAAAATCTTTCAATGTTAAGTAAAGAGCAGCAGCAACAGCAATTAAAGCAAAAGTAACAGTGAATAGAGGAATTTTGTTTTGGCAATATTTGTCTAAGCGGTAACCTCCATAGGTACCAATAAACATAATAGCACCCATTTGAAATCCCATGGATGCATACCGGACATAATCGTTAAGCTGATTTTTCCTGGAGTTTGGCTTCTGATCTTTCGACATTTTTTATGTCTTTAACCATAGGCCCCATATTACAGTTGCCTGTAAAACTTGCCCCAACTTCAACTACTAATTTACCGGTGTTAATGTCGCCATTGATTTTTGCAGTTGCCTTTAGAAATAACATTTCAGTAACGGTAGAAGTTCCTTTTACTGTTCCTGAAACATCTGCATTCTGGCAAACGATGTCGCCATCCACTACTCCTGTTGTGCCAACAACCACTTTAGCTTTTGAAAATACTGAGCCTACAATGTGTCCGTCAATACGCAAGTCACCATTCGACTTAATTTCACCTTCTATTGAAGTTCCGGCAGCAATTAAGTTAATTGAGCCTGATGTAGTTTCACCGGATTTAACGGTGGTGGTTTTGTTCTTCAAATTTTCAAACATAGTAATAACCTTTAATTAAGTATTGCAGCAAAGATAAAAATAAAAGTTATTAACAAATGCAAAAATTATGGATAATTAACACGGTAGAAATCAAGGTATTTGCTCAAGTCTTTATCTGTAATGAACTTGTTGAAATTTTTTTCTGTAATAGGGAAAAGTGTAAAAGCACTTTTATCCATACCCTCAAAAACCGTTTGGTCAGAGTCTAACCCTTGTATATATTCTTTGCTTTGCGTGTGGTCGGGGAATGAACGCACCATCACATAATTTTTATCATCAACTCTTAACTCAGTCACATTCAGGCTTTTCTCTTTGTAATTGCGCTGATTAAACTTATTTATTTTTTCTTTTAAGGTTGTGCCATAAGGTAACTCAGCAGAAAAAATAATCAGCACATTGTGCGGTTTGTCAGGCATAAACTCATAGATAGAATTCAGCATTTTATTACCTTCAGCAGTTTGTGATGTTGCCGATTCGCTGATGGTAGTATCTATTGGAGCTACGTTATTCATTTTATCGAGAATAGCTTTTGCCAATATGCTGACAGAATCTCTTGGGTATGCAGCAACTATTTTTTTAAGCGAAGCTTCAAACTGCGGGCGAGGTTGTGTATATCCGATAGAAAGTGCCTGTAGGTAGGCAAACTTTGGTGCTAATGTACCTCCGGGAAACAATGAGTCTGCTGCAGATTTACGCTCTATAACATCTGTATATTGACGATTGAGAAAAGCCTTGTATGTATTTTCGTAAAACACCTGCATTATGGCTGTCTTGCGCTGGGCATCTTTAAAATAGTTGGGGTTGGTTATGATGCGTGCATATTCCGAATCGCCATAGTCATTCAGAATAATTTTTTTATAATACTCGGCTTTGGGTTCATCAAATAATGCCAGATAACAACGATACAGATTGTAATAAGCAGGTAGCTCATATTTATTATTCGGATATCTTTTCATCATCTCTTCCATATCGTCAGCAGCAGGCTTTGGCTGACCTAAAGCCTCTTTATAAATGATTCCTGCATTGTAGTATGCTTCTAATATTTTAGCATTGCTTTCTTCTTTTTGTTGCGTAGTTTTTGGGATGTTGTTAAAGTAAGCTTTTCTGCGAGCCTCGCTGTTCAACTGTCTTATGCTGTCGTTTAATGCTTTCTGTGCCTGCTCTAAACTGTCGGCACGAGCTTGCGCTTCGGCTTCTTCTTCACTGCCAAAAGTTGCAATGGATTCTTTGCTGCTTCTGCGCCAGTTGTCTTCGAGTTTTCTGTTACCCCATTTTTTAGCAAACTCCGAAAACCCAAAACTAATGGCACTCTGATTATAAAAATACCATGAGCTACCGGTTGAGTTACCGGGCATACCATCTTTTCCCGGTTGATTTTGAAACTGGCTGAACTGCATGTTGAATTGCTCTTCCTGCTCTTTAGCTTTGGCTGCTTCCTCTTCCTGTTTTTTACGTAGTGACTCAGCTTCTTCAGCAGCAATGATATCATCTATGCGAGAATATTGCTCTGTTTCTGAAAGCGCTCCCAAGGTGAGCAGACTGTCTTCATGTGAAATTATATTCAGGTTTTTTATCAATCGTGAAAGATTGTTTTTCTTATTCTGAATCAATGCATAATCCGGATAGTCAGAAGTAATGTTGGTAGCAGCACTGTCGTAATATAACTGTGCGGCACGGAAGTCAAGTTTGCGGAAACTTATTTCGCCCATTTCCAAGTATGAAATACCTTTCTGATTAGCGTTGTTTGTGCTCGATGCAACGGACTTCTTTAAAAATTGAAATGCCTCTGTAGTATCTTTCTCGCGCATAGAAATTCCGCTCAGCGCATAGTAAATCTGATCAAGATAATCTTTGTTTTTTTCATCCTTCAGCATCTTGTTCAACTCATCTTTTACTTGTTGCGCATCTGCACTGTTTACATCAAAAGAACGCGCTCTGTTGATTTTTGCATTAAATGCCATTTCATACTCAGGATTCATCTTGATTACTTTGCGATAAATTGCAAAAGCTTTCTCGTTCGAATCAACTTTCTGATATATCTGTGCAAGTATATAATTGTAACGGATTTTGTCAGCTCGCTTAGTAGCCAATTCTGCAGCCTTGTTTAATTGCTCAATAGCTTTAGGATAATTTTCTTTTTTCAGATAAAAATCTGCAGCAACAGCAGCAAAGAGGGGTTTGTACTTTGAAGATAATTGCTTTTCATTTTTTAAATAGTCGAGCATATATTCAGCATCGGCCATTTTGCCCAATTGCATTTGCGTTTGCATCTGCCAAATTAAACCATCAAATCTTTTTGGATTATCTTTATAGGTAGAGGCAACATATTGAAAGGTTTCTAATGCAGTCCAGAAATCATGTTTAAGAAATTGTGCTTTGCCTATTACCATGTAGTTGTCAGGTATCCAACGGCAACGTTCCTTGCCATTGATAAACATCGAGTGTCGTTGAATGACTATGGAGCTTTTTTTTATGGCTTCATCCATGTCAGGATAAATGGTTTTGGCTTTGTCGTCAGTAGCATATTTAAAAACATCAAGCACCCGGTCGTAATGATCTACATGCAATGAAGCTAAAGTTTTTGTGCCTTCTTTCACTCTTTCGCGGGCATTAAAATAGCCGTTGTAGTGTGCCGTAAGATTATGATATGCCCTGTTAACGACAGTGTTCTTTTGTGTAGAACATGCTGATAGAAACAGCGTAAGGGTGATAAAATATTTTAAGTGATTGGATGATTTCAAAACAATATAGTTATTGCGATAAATATTAACTTTTTCCAGCGAAAATTATTGCTCGTTTAATTATTACGATATTTGCCCGATTAAGAAGGCAAACATAACAATACTTTTTTGTTTAAACAACGCATGGCCAAGGCATCAGGCAAAGAAAAAGTCAAACTGAGCACTAAACTCCGCAACAAGTTCCGGTTAGTTATTATGAATGACGAAACTTTGGAAGAAAAAGCATCTTTGCTGCTCTCTCCCATCAATGTGGTGGTGGTGGTGGGCATTGCCATCATTACCCTCATTACAGCCACAACCTATATTATTGCTTTTACACCGCTGCGTGAATATATTCCCGGATATACAGACGTAAAAGTAAAGCGGGCAGCCATTGAAAGTCTTATCCGTACCGATTCTTTACAAAAGCAGGTGTCAGCGCAGGATTTATACATTCAGAATCTGCAAAATCTTATTACCGGTCAATCACAGAAAACCGTTTCGCTTGACACGGTTTCTGTACCACAACTTTATGATACCATAAAGCAACTACTTCATTCCGAAGAGGATTCTTTGCTGCGAAGTCAGATAGAGTCGCCACAGGATTACAATTTAACGTTGAACGCTGGAACCACCAAAGGCTCTATTGCCAACTTTTACTTTTTTGCTCCATTAAAAGGAGCCATAACTACACGGTTTAATCCAACAGAAAAACACTTTGGGGTTGACGTAGTTGCAGGCCCTGATGCTGTTATAAAAAGTGCTATGGACGGAACAGTGGTAATTGCAGAATGGACTTCGCAGGCAGGTTATGTCATAGCCATACAACACAGCAACAACATGTTTTCTGTTTATAAACATAATTCTGCACTGCTTAAAAAAGTGGGTAATGTGGTGAAAGCCGGAGAAGTTATAGCTATTGTGGGTAACTCAGGCGAATTGAGTAACGGACCGCATTTGCATTTTGAACTTTGGTACAATGGTGCGCCTGTTGACCCAACAGATTACATAGCTTTTGAATAATTATAGCAGATCAAAGTAATTATTTTCTGAAAGTATTTTTTCGATCAGCCTTGGATGTGGAAAATTGTTTTTAAAATCTTCGGCATCAACTGCTTTTAACTCAGGAAATTTTTTTGGTGATATAGGTTTGCTTAAATGTGCAACAATGTATGATGCATGAATATGTTGATGTGTCAGTTTATGAATATGTGTTCTTCCTGATTCATATTTTGTAACACCATAGTTTTTTGCAAATTTGCTGATAGAGGCTGATGATATTTTTGTTTGGGTTTCGAGCAATGGAAATTCATAGAGGTTTTTCCAGATGTCGTTTCCATTACGTTGCCTGATATAAAATTTGTTTCTGTAAAGAAGTATGATAAAACAAAAGTGTCGCTCTTTGATTTTAATCTTTTTACTTTTTACCGGAAAATTAAGTTGTTGCTTTTGTTGATATGCCAAACAATGACTTTGCAAAGGACAGATTTCACACTTAGGATTTCGTGGTGTACAAACCAAAGCACCAAGTTCCATCATTGCCTGATTGTGTAAGCCCGGAAATTTTTTATTGCCTATGTTCTCTGCTAATTGCTGAAAAACTTTTTTCCCCACGGAACTGTTAGGGGTGGTTTTTTCTGCAAACAATCGTGACAATACACGAGTCACATTACCATCAACAGTAAAGACAGGCTCATTAAATGCCATTGAAGCAATTGCTGCTGCAGTGTAATCGCCTACACCTTTTAGTTTTTTAAGCTCAAGATAATTTGAAGGAAATTTATTGTGAAGTATTTTGGTAATATGTTGTGCTGTGGCCAAAAGATTTCGTCCTCTTGAATAATATCCTAATCCCTGCCACAACTTGAGTACTTCGGTTTCTGATGCTTTGGCAAGATGTTTCACTGTAGGAAATGATTCCAAAAACCGATAGTAATAAGGCAATCCCTGTTCTACTCTTGTCTGTTGAAGAATAACTTCGCTCAACCATATTCTATAAGCATCCTTTGTGCTGCGAAAAGGTAACTCGCGCTTGTTGCGTTCATACCATAAAATAAGTTTGTTTGAAATATTCATTTGATTTGGCAAAGAAAGTCATTATAAAAAATAGTTACAGATATAATTTACCCGACAATTCAGCTACAGTTAAATTTACTTATCATTGCCTTCGCTTTTTGTTATGAAATTAATTAAGGACATACACTCACTATCTCAAATTGTTAGCAGCAAGAAACACGAGCATATCAACATTGGTTTTGTACCAACAATGGGGGCATTGCACGAAGGGCATATTTCATTAATTAAACAATCGCTGCTTGAAAACGATTTTACTATTGCCAGCATTTTTGTAAATCCATTGCAGTTTAATAATCCTGATGATTTAAAAAAATATCCACGTGCGTTAGACAGCGATATGCAGATGCTTGAATCGGCAGGCTGTAATGCTTTGTTTGCACCGGAAACATCAGAAGTTTATTCAGGAGATGAACAACCCTTGCAGTTTGATTTGGGCAATCTTGCAAACATTATGGAAGGTAAATTCCGTCCTGGACATTTTGCCGGAGTAATAACTATTGTTCATAAGCTATTTTCATGGGTTAAACCTGATGTTGCTTATTTTGGAGAGAAAGATTTTCAGCAACTTGCCGTTATCAGAAAAATGGCTAAAGCATTACATCCTAATATTATTGTAACAGGCTGCCCTACACTTCGTGAGCCCAATGGTCTTGCCATGAGCTCGCGCAATGTCAGATTAAACAAAACCGTACGTCATAATGCATCTATAATTTACAAGGCTATGCAACATGCCCGACAACTGAAAAACGTACTGCCCGTTTACGAAGTTTGCTCAAAGGTGAGAAGTATGATTGAAGAAGTAGCTCCTTTTAAAGTTGAATATATTGAAATTGCTGATGCAGTAAATCTACAGCCTTTACAACAATGGTCAGACACACAGTCGGCACGAATTTTTGTTGCTGTTTTTGCGAATGATGTAAGACTGATTGATAACGCAGCGCTGTAAAAAAATTATACCGTGCAATGCCTTGCAAAGACACCTAATGGAAGTCTTGCTCCTGCAGTGCTTTGCAGAAAAATTTCTCCCGACTGTCGTTTGATGTTTTTACTAAAATGTTCGTCAAGAAGGTTATCTAAAATTATTGATGAAAAACCAAGTGAATAGGTGTTGAGGACAAGAAAGTGATTTTCTTCAAGCAGCAACCTAACGTTGGCAAGCATTTCATTTATCTCATCTTCTAATTTCCAGTTTTCGCCATTTGGCCCATGACCGTAGGCAGGAGGATCTAAAATAATTCCCTGATATTTTTTCCCGCGTTTTACTTCTCGTTTTACAAATGTCATGGCATCTTCAACCAACCAGCGAATGTTATCCAACCCACTCAGTGTCATATTTTCTTTTGCCCAAGTAATAACCTGTTTTATTGAGTCAAGATGAATGATGTCGGCACCGGCAACTTTAGCAGCAAGAGTAGCTGCACCGGTATAGGCAAAGAGGTTGAGTACTTTTGGTTGCACTACATCTAATTTTTTGACGGAATGATAAATAAAATCCCAGTTTACTGCCTGTTCAGGAAAAACGCCTACATGTTTAAATGATGTTAATGCCAGCCTAAGTCGAATTTGTTTTGCATCAGGCAATGCATAGGCAATATGCCATCGGTCGGGAATCTCTTTAAGTTTTTTCCATGTACCTGACGAGCTGTTTTTTGCTACAAACTTTACATGTGCTTCTTTAAGCCAATCAGCCTCTTTTTTTTGTCTGTTCCACACGGCCTGTGGCTCGGGTCTGATGGTAATGTACTGACCAAAACGCTCTAACTTTTCGAAATTTCCGCTATCGAGCAGTTCATAATCTTTAAAATTTTGCGGTGTAAGTAATTCCATACAGAAGTTCATTTAAATGCCTAAAAGTAATGTAATAGCAACCTTTTTATTCAGCCAGCGTAAAACACGGCAATATTAAGTCTAAAAAATGATAATCAACACATCAGAGCTGTCGGGTCGTAGCATACAAGCCACAGACAAAGCACCATTAAAAATTCTATTAGTTGATGATATTCCGGCCAACTTGTTAACCCTCGAAGGCATTCTAGAAGATGAAAGCAGAATACTTATAAAAGCTTTTTCAGGAAATGAGGCTTTAAAATTACTAATGGAAGAACCTATTGATTTGATATTGTTAGACATTCAGATGCCTGACATGGATGGCGTTGAGGTGGCACAATTGCTTCGCGCTAATCCCAAGACAAAGCATATACCCATCATTTTTGTTTCTGCCATTGCCAAGAGCGAACGTCCCTCGCTCGAGGAGTTTGAAACCGGGTCGTTTGATTTTATTCCAAAGCCATTAGATATTGAAGAGACACAGAAAATAGTTTCAATTTTTGAATTCGGTTGCCGCTATAAACTGAAGTACAGAGAGCAGGAGGAAAAACTGAAAAGGCTGAACGATCATCTTGATAAATTTCTTTACATCCTCTCGCATGACTTAAATGCACCATTGCGTGCCATTGAGAATCTTGTGCAGTGGCTTGAAGAAGATTTGCAATCACAGATTTCTGATGAGAGTAAAGAAAACATTGGGCTGCTTAGAAACAGAGTAGCGAAGATGAAATTACTTCTTGATGGCTTGTTACGTTATGCACGTTCTGGCAACACAAAACATCATCAGGATATGATTTCACCTGAAAAAATGATCAGACAAATTGTAGCTGAGCTGCAGGGTGATAGAAAAGTATCACTGAATATTGATTCTTCAGTTTTAGAGATGCAAACAGACAGGACAGCATTGCAACTTGTGCTGAAAGAGCTGATTCAAAATGCCATGTTTTTTAATCCTTCCGATAAAAGCACTATTGACATTTCTGTTTCAGAGAAAAATGATTCTTATGAATTTGTTGTTGCAGATAACGGACCCGGAATAAAACCACAACATCAAAAAATTATTTTCGAACTTTTTCAAACACTTCCGTCATCGGTAGTACCCTCATCAGGTGTAGGTCTTAGCATTGTGAAGAAGGTGGTAGAAGAATATGGTGGAACAGTATGGTTTTCTCCAACTGTAAAGTGCGGTACAGAGGTTCACTTTAATTGGAAAAAATCTAAGATTTAAAATCCTGACAGCCGTGCTTTTATTGTACTTGCACCAACAGTAAAGAGTACAAGACTGATAGTGCTAATAGGCATTAATATAGCTGCAAACAATGGCGAAAGTGTACCACTGACAGCAAAGGCTAATCCAATAAAATTATAGAGTAAAGAAATAATAAAGCTGATGATAATTATCGTTACTGCTGATTTGGATAAATTAATCAATTCCGGTAGTTGACGTAATGCAGCAGCATCCATAATAGTGTCGCTTGCAGGAGTAAAGTTATTGGTGTTGTCGGTAACGGAAATTCCGGTATTTGCTGCAAGCAGAGCACCTGCATCATTCAAACCATCACCAATCATTAGCACATTTTTCTTACTGTTTATTAAATCAATAATGTAGTTTCTTTTATCTTCAGGTTTTTGATTAAATCTTAATTCGGCATTACCCAATAAGCTGGTCAGGTTATTTCTTTCACTTTCGTTATCACCTGTAAGTACCACTAAACTATGGTTGTGATTCAGTTTATGAGATATGGTGTTCAACCCATCACGATAAATATTACTGAAAAGAAATTTACCCTTTTTAAAGTTGTCAATATTGATAAAAACTGCTGTTGCATTTTCCTCATTTTCATTATTTACTTCTGCCCAGTCGACTGTTCCGGCTTTAATGTTTTTATTATTTATTACTGCACTAACGCCTTTACCGGCAACCTCTACAAAGTTGTTGCATGGATAAAATTTATTGGCTTGCAAATGTTGTTGCAGTAATTTGCTTAACGGATGTGATGATTGTCTGAATAGCGATAATAGCATTGTTTTGTCCACATCATCCAGCGGATGTCCATGATAACTTATTTCAGAAACATTGTTCTTGGTTAATGTTCCTGTCTTATCAAAAACTATAGTGTCAGCATCAGCAATTTTTTCGAGTACACGATAGTTGCGCATGTAGATTTTATTTCTACCCAAAATGCGTAGGATGTTTCCATAAGTAAAAGGTGCAGATAAAGCCAATGCACAGGGGCAGGCAATTACAAGCACTGCTGTAAATGCATTAATGGCTTTATGAACATCTGTATTCCACCAATAGATAGCAGCAGCTGTAGAAATAGAAAAAGTTACTACAATAAACCAACGGCTGATGGCATTCACTAACTTTTCAAACCTGCTTATATCTTGTTTATTCCAGTTGCTATTCCACAATTGTACTAAGTAGCTTTGCGAAACTTCTTTCATCACCTGAAGTTCAATCATGGCACCAGCCTGTTTACCGCCAGCATAAATATATTCACCGGCTGCATGTGAAACGGGTAGCGACTCACCGGTTACAAAATGATAATCTACCGAAGCATTGCCTTTAAGTAAAATACAATCTGCCGGAATAATTTCATTGTTTCTGATAAGGATTCTGTCATTAACTTTCAAATCATTAATCTGTACTTCTTTTTCGTGGCCATTTTTTATAGAAGTAACTGCTATGGGAAAGTACGATTTAAAATCTCTGTCGAAAGCTAAACTATCAAAAGTAAAATCCTGAAACCAGCGACCAATAAGCATAAAGAAAACAAGTCCACTGCCGCTGTCAAAAAATCCTGAACCTGTTTGTGTAATTATTTCATAAGCACTCCGTAAAAAAATTACTGTTATACCTATGGCAATAGGTAAATCTATTGAAGAGGATTTTTGTTTAAGTGCTTGCCACGATTTAATAAAGAACTCGTTTGCACTGTAAAAAAACACAGGCAATGCAAGTATTAAAATCAGATAACTGAATAGAGTTTGTAATGAAGCATCAATATTATTTCCGGAAGAAAAGTATTCAGGAAAACTGAGCATCATAATATTTCCTGAGCAAAAACCGGCAACACCAATTCTGATAATACGACTTCTGTTGGCTTTTTTTGTTTTTTTCTTTTCAATAGCATCAAGTTGCAGTGCCGGTTCATAGCCTGTTTGTGAGAGTTTTTCTGCTATTTTTCGGAGTGAAGTTTTATGATGATTGTAAACCAAACGCAACTCTTTTCGAACAAAATCAACTCTTGAAGAAAGTACTCCTTCATCCACCTTCTGAAAATTTTCGAGCAGCCAGATGCAACTGCTGCAATGCATAGCCGGAATGTAAAAGGTGATGATGGTTTCATTTTTATCTCTGAAACTTATCAATTGATTTTCAATAGCAGGGTCATCTAAAAAGGCTAATCGCTTTTGAAGAATATCAGACTGTTTAATGCCCGGATTGTTGTTCAGGTTGTAATAGTTACACAAATTATTTTCACGCAGAATTTCATAAACCAACTTACAGCCGGTACAACAAAAAGTATGCTCATCGCTTGTGATAACCTGTTCATCACAGTCATCACCACAATGATAGCATTTCACTTTATTTACAGTATCTGTATTGCTCATAGCCTCCAACCTAATTTGCCTGACAATATTACAATTGATAAAGAATGTAGGTGTTGATATTAATTCTTGGTAAGAATGACTAAAGTCATTTCAGTTGTTGTCTCGAAATAAAACATTTGCCACATTCAAGTCACTATGCAAATTAAGCAATTTTATAATCAGGGTCATTCACAATTCAGCTATATTATTTCAAGCGGAAAGGAAGCGGTTATTATTGACCCGGTCAGAGACATAGAACATTATTTGTCATATTTAAAAGATAAAGAACTTACTTTAAAATATATTTTTGAAACGCACATACATGCCGATTTTGTTTCAGGTCATTTAGAACTTGCCGATAAAACGGGAGCAACAATAGTTTATGGACCTCAGGTGCGAGTGGCTTATCCCTCATACAGTGCAAGACATAATGAAGGATTTAATCTTGAAGGATGCAGTATTAAAGTTTTGCATACACCGGGACATACCATGGAGTCGGTTTGTTATTTATTGAATAATAGCATTGGACAGCCAATTGCAATTTTTACAGGTGATACATTGTTTGTTGGTGATGTTGGTCGTCCTGATTTAATGAGCGGTAATAAAAATGCAGTTGAATTGTCAGCGTATTTATATCACTCTATTAACGATATTATTAAATCATTGCCTGATGAGCTTGTAGTTTATCCCGGACATGGTGCCGGTTCGTTCTGTGGAAAAAATCCGGGTAAAGAAAAGTTCACTACCATTGGCGAACAAAAGAAGAGAAACTATGCTTTAAAAGATATTTCACTCGAAAAATTTACCAATGAAATAACTTCAGGTCTGAGTGTGCCACCGGAATATTTTTTTAAGGTCATGAGTATTAATATTATGGGTTGCCGACCTATGAAAGAGGTGTTTCGTAACAATCTGAATTTTCTATCACCGGTAAATTTCAAAGCAGAAACACAGCGTGCGTTGATAGTGGACACAAGAAATGAATTAGAGTTTTCGAAAGCCTTTATTAAAGGTTCTGTAAACATTGGTCTTGATGGCTCGTTTGCAACATGGGCAGGTATTTTACTCGATCCTGACTATCCGGTTTTATTAGTCTGTGACAATGGTAGAGAAAAAGAAGCCATAGGTGCTTTGGCACAGATAGGAATAGAAAATGTGAGAGGTATTTTACAAGGAGGAATAAATGCATGGAAAGATATAGGAGAGCCGGTGGACAGTGTTGAAAATATTGATGCAGAAGATTTTTATTTTTTGTTTGAAAATGAAGGATACATTTTGGTGGATTTAAGAAGCCATCAGAACTTTAAGGAACGGCATATAAAAAGAAGTCTGAGTATTCCATTAGATGAGTTACCTCACCGTCTGAATGAATTTAACTCAGACACTAAATATTTATTAGTGTGCAAAGGTGGGTATCATAGTATGATGGCAGCATCAATTCTTAAACGTAATGGGATAAATCAGGTGGTAAATATTTCAGGAGGGTTTGATGCAGTAAGTGCATTTCAGCCACAGTATGTGGAGTCGGTATAGTCTGAACAGAAGTGTATTGGTAATATAATAAGGGGTAGATAAAAACAGATTTTGTTCACATGACTTTAAATTTATGACAAAAGTCGCTTTATGGGTTGCTTAAAGTCATTTTTAGATTATAATGAAGGAAATACTTTTACATCGTTAATTAAAAGGAAAGCAATAAAATTCCGGTTTGAAAATACGCTTCCGGGTTAAAATAAAAATATTTGATTTAGTGTTAGGGTTGCAAAACCGGTTTGCTTCGGCAACCGGTTTTTGCTTAATAGGTATATCGAAGAAAAATAAGTATGGAAAAGATTGTTGTTACTACTGACTTCTCGGAATGTTCTGAAAATGCTTTGATATATTCTTTGTCGCTATGTAAAGAGTTGAAGGCATCTTTGTATTTGCTTCACGTTTTTCATATACCGGTTCCTGTAACCGACATGCCCTATATTTCAGTTTCGTCTGAGGAAGAAGAAAAGAATATTAAATTAAGATTGGAAGAATTAATTACCCGTGTAAGGCATAAGACAGGTTATGAGGGTATGATTCACACTATAACCGATTTTAATTTTACTGTTGATGGTATTCTGAATGTTGTTCATGATACAAATGCAGATTTGCTTGTAATGGGACAACGTGGTAAAACAACGTTAGCCGACAGGCTGTTTGGAAGTACTGCAACAGCAATTATTAATCTTGTATCTTGCCCGTTATTGCTTATTCCCGAAGGATGTAGTTTCAGAAAACTTAAAAAAATAGCAATTGCCTGCGATAGAAAAACAGGGGACAATAAAAATAAAGTGTTTCATGTCGCAGAAATGATTGCTACATTAAAATCAGAAATACTTCTGTTTAATGTTGTGCAGGATGAAACGGAGAAAGATAAACTTAGAATAGATGATTTTTCTGAAATGGCCGGTAATGATGTAAAATTATTTTTCCCTGTACATCATGACATACATGAGGGTATTTTGCAGTTTGTAAGTGATAATGATGCTGATTGGTTGTGTATGTTTCCACATCGCCATAACATTTTCGAGCAGTGGTTTACCAGACTTAACTCGGGCAACATTTCGCAGCAAGTAAAAATTCCATTATTGTTAATTAACGAGTTGGTACACTAAACATATTGCTGCAAAATACTTTTAGTAAAACAATATTTTTAAATATAACAGAGAAGTTGTTACGATTCAATTTAAGATATGAAGCATAGGTTGACTATTCAGGCAGAGGATACTATTTTAGATTTTCAAAAAAAATTCAACAGGATTTATCCGTTTCTTAAAATTGAATTTTTTGAAAAAGCACATATAGCAAAACAGGGTAGTCATAAAAGGGAAATGATTACATCAAATAGGTTGTTTCATGGATTGATAGGACGAGGAAAAACACATATCATAAACTTTAATGACAATTTTAGTATTAGCGATTTTGAAATGTTACTGAAGAATCAGTGTCGGTTATATGCACAGGTTTTTCGTAAATCAGGCAAGATTTGGCTTGAAACAACAGCAACAGATTACTGGACATTGGAGCAACAAAATGAAGAGGGCAAAAGTTTAGCCAAGCACTTTAAAATAGAGTCTGAAAATATTAATGATATTGAACCTTACTAGCAAAGGTATTTACTGTATCTGTGGTGTTTTTCATGGGTCATTGCTAAATAACAGAAACTACAGCAATCTCATATTATATGATGACTTAGAAAAAATTTAATAGCAAGCACATACACCCAGACATATTTTCACATTGTGGTAGCAAACTACCTTACCGATTAAGATGCCGCTCCTACGGAGCTATTAAGATATCGCTCCTACGGAGCTATTAAGATATCGCTCCTACGGAGCTATAATTATTGCTACTATGATTACATTTTATTATGATTGCATTCTATTACAATATCGCTCCTACGGAGCTTTCGAAAGAAGAAATGAAAAATATAGATAAAAAAACAGCTCCGTAGGAGCAATATATTAATAAACCAACAAGCACAATAGCCAAGCCCCATCGGGGCGAAATCCTAATAAAAAAACGAAACAACCCGAAACAAGAAGCTCCGTAGGAGCGAAATCCTAATAGCCCCATCGGGGCGAAATAAAAATAATGGCAAACACATACACCCAAATATATTTACACATTGTATTTTCAGTAAAAGGACGACTAAACCTGATTCAAAAAGACTGGAAAGAAGAATTGCATAAATACATTTGTGGCATTGTAAATGGAAAAGAACAAAAAGTTTATGCTATAGGAGGCGTTGCAGATCACATACATATCCTTGTAAGTATAAAACCCAATATTGCATTATCAGATTTGGTTAGAGACATTAAAGCCAGTTCATCAAAATGGATAAATGAAAAAGGATTAGTAAAAGAAAAATTTCAATGGCAAGAAGGCTTTGGTGCATTTTCTTATGCCCAGTCTCAATTAGATACCGTTATTGCATACATCAACAATCAAGAACAACATCACAAAAAGAAAACATTTAGAGACGAGTATTTAGAACTGTTACAAAAATTTGACGTAGGTTATGATGAAAAATATTTGTTTGAATGGATTGAGTAATACCGCTCCTACGGAGCTATTATGATATCGCTCCTACGGAGCTCTCACTATTTTTTTTATAAAATGGTGTTCGTGAACCCAAGCGGTTTGCCAAGTCGCACCAGCCAACACGCAAAACGATAAAATTAAATGTTTGATTAAGCTTATTGTTCCTTAACTGTTATAAGCCCATTTAAGATAAACAGCCCCCCATGTGAAACCACCACCAAAAGCTGCAAGAATCAGGTTATCGCCCTTATGCAATTGTTTTTCCCATTCCCATAAACAGAGTGGTAAAGTACCATTGGTTGTATTACCGTATTTCTGAATGTTGAGCATCACTTTTTCCATGCCAATGCCCATGCGATTGGCAGTAGCATCAATAATTCTTTTGTTTGCCTGATGTGGAACAAGCCATGCAATATCATCAGCACTCAAGTTGTTGCGTTCCATAATTTCTGCACTTACATCAGCCATACCTTTAACAGCAAACTTAAATACGGTTTGCCCTTCCTGATAGACAAAATGTTCTTTTGCATCAATTGTTGCATGCGTTGGCGGTTTAACACTGCCACCAGCCTTCTGATGCAGAAAATGTCGTCCGCTGCCATCGCTTTTTAAAACAGCATCGTAAATTCCGTAACCGTTGGTATCCGGTTCTAATAAAACAGCACCACCACCATCACCAAAAATGATACATGTGGCACGATCGCTATAATCAATGATTGCCGACATTTTATCGGCACCTACCACAACAACTTTCTTATATTGTCCACTTTCAACAAACTTGGCAGCTGTGGTCAATGCAAATAAAAATCCTGAACAGGCTGCCTGAATATCATAGCCAAAAGCATTTTTAGCTCCTACTTTATCACAAATAATATTTGCAGTGGCAGGGAAAACCAAATCAGGAGTAGTAGTGGCACAAATCAGTAAGTCAATTTCTTCTGCCTGTATGCCACGCTTCTTTAATAGTCCGTTTACCGATTCAACACCAATTTTGGATGTACCTTCACCGGCATCTTTTAATATTCTGCGTTCTTTAATTCCTGTTCTTGTTTGAATCCACTCATCGTTGGTTTCAACCATAGTTTCCAGTTCTTTGTTTGTGAGAACATAGTCCGGTACCCAGGCATTAACAGCGGTGATGGCAGCTCTGATTTTTTCCATCAAAAAAATTATAGTGTTTGATTAACTACGTTATTTTGAAAAAAAGTTGCGATTTTTTCTGCAAGGTGTGCTTCGGTAACTTCTTTGGCAAGCAATATCATGTTTTTTATGGCTTTTGATTTTGAAATACCATGTGCAATAATGACATTTCCATTTACACCAAGCACCGGAGTGCCACCATAATTTTCATAATCAAAGCGGTCGAAGTATTCATCTTTAATACCACGTTTTTTTAGTAGTGTATAAAGTGATTCGGCTTCTTTAAGCATTACATTACCCGTAAAACCATCGCATATAATGACATCAGCTTTGTTGTTGAACAAGTCGCGCCCTTCAACATTACCGATAAAATTTATTTCCTTAGTGTTTTTAAGCAACTGATGTGCCTGCTGCGAAAGCAGATTTCCTTTTTCTTCCTCTTCACCAATATTCATCAATGCCACACGAGGTGCTGCAATATGATAAACGTGTTCTGCAAGCAGTGACCCGAGCAATCCGAATTGTTGTAATACTTCGGGCTTGCAGTCGGCATTGGCGCCAACATCGAGTAAAATTCCTGTTGAACCGTCTTCCTGTGGTAAGATAGTTGAGATTGCGGGACGCTGAATACCGTTAATAGCTTTAACGCTGAACATGCTGCCAACCAACATAGCACCGGAATTTCCGGCACTGGCAAAGGCATCAATCTTTTTTTGCTTTAGCAGACCAAAACCAATGGCCATACCTGAGTTGGGTTTTTGAGAAAAAGCACGTGTTGCACTATCAGACATCTCAATCACCTCTGTAGCATTTACAATTGTAAATAACCTTGGGTTGACTCCCTGTCCGTCAATTATCTCCGTTATTTTTTTCTCGTCACCTATTAAAACCAGGTGTACTTCCTGAGGTGAAAGGTCGTTTAATGCAGCAATTGCACCCAAGGTAGTTTCGAGCGGAGCATAATCTCCACCCATAATATCAACTCCTATCCTTATCATATAGGAATAAAGGGATTAAACAGCTTTTTCTAAAACCACCTTGCCTTTGTAGTACATTTTGCCCTCATGCCAGTAGGCACGATGATATAAATGTGTTTCACCTGTGGTAGGGCAAACGGCAATTGTTGGAGCTTCTGCTTTGTAGTGTGTTCTGCGCTTATCTCTTCTCGACTTGGAGTGTTTGTGTTTTGGATTTGGCATGACGTTTAATTATTTAATATCAATTGTTACTTACATTCTTTAAAATATCCCATCGTGGGTCGTTCGTGTTTTCATTCTTAACCATATACTTTTCAAGTGTACGAAGGGTTTCTTCATTGCAGCCATTGTCAGGATGAGTTACCTTTATGGGTATAGCTAATGAAACTAAATCGTAAAAATGCTGTGCAAGATGAATATCGTGGGCATTGTCGGCTAAAATGATGTTGTCATCATCCACTTCCTTGTCTTCGCCTGAAGTTTTAACGATAATAGTCTTGGTTATATTCAATGACATCTCGAACTCTTCGAGGCAACGATGGCACTGTACATGTACTGTACCGGCAGCTTTAATATTCAGAACCACAAGGGTGGCACTCTTGTTTACGGTAAGATGAATAAGAACATGTGCTCCCTGAACAATAGGGTGTTCAAACATGTCGAAAAAGTCCTGATTCAGCAAGTAATCAAACTCATGTATCCCCTCTTTTAAACCGGCATAATGCAGGTTGTATTTCGACATCTTTTCCACTACGTACTTCCTATTTTGGGAACGAATGGGCAAAAGTATAAAAAATCGCTATTCCAACATCTTATTTTTGTTAATTATTCTTAAGGGCTATTGATTGTCAGGGGATAGAACCATCTAAGTATTAACAAAATCTGCCCGAATTAAGACAAAAAAATTCCATTAACATACTCAAAATACCATTGGTACAAAAAGCTATGGTAAAATACCTGATTAATGTTAACATTGTTGAGTCAAGTGTTTTTTAACTGAAAATGATTGTTTAGTCAGAATAAAACCACAATAATTAAACAGGCTCAAAAACTTCAGAAGCATGGATTTTTTGTTCTACACACATGAAAGTAAATTATATGGATTAACCATCTTTGTTTCTATAGTTGCGTTCCAGATTGTTTATGTATTTGTGCAATGGCTTATCGAGCACAGAAGGGATTATTTGTTTTATATTGCATACTTGTCTTTTGTTATCGTTTTTGGACTAAGCCAATATGACAAGTATTTAAACTTTTATCCTTTTTCCGAAATTGCGGAGAAGAATTATGAGTATATAAAACTATCAGTACCGCTGTTTTGTATTCTTCTTTATTTCAGGTTTATGCGAGAGTTCCTGAACTTAAAGCATAGGCGACCCGATATTAATGCAATGGTTAAAAAACTCGAATTTTTTCTGATTGCTTATACGCTTCTCAGTCTGTTCTTTATCTGGCTTTCTCTTGATATTGTTGTCTGGCAAAGGATTTTTAACGTTGTTGCAATAATTACAATCACAGCCGGATTATTTATAATAATTAATTTTTTAAAGAAGAGTATTCCACTCGACAGATTTGCCATGACGGGGGCATCATTAATTGCAGTAGGATCAATATTTGACATTGTTCTTAACTTTCTTGAGTTTAGAGGATTTGATATTCCTTTTGACATTCATCTGCCATTGATGGTATGTGTTATTGGCGAACTCACAACTTTTACTTTGGGATTGGCTTATAAAACTCAGTTGGTAGAAAATGAAAAACTATTTGTAGAGAAAAAATTTCTTACTGAAAAAAGTGAAAAACAACAATTACAGTTAGATATTTTAAAACTTAGAAATAACCTATCGCGCGAACTGCACGATGATATTGGCGCACAACTATCACTTGCCAGAATGTTAATGAGTAAGGCTCGTGTTGATGGAAATGAAAGGGTGGTAGATCAATCCATGCAACTACTTGAAGAGTCAATTAACAAACTGCGGTCGGTTACTAACGAATTAGAAAATTCAACTTTGCAAAATGAAGGTTTTCAGAAGGCAACAGAAAAACTACTTAACACCATTATGGAATTTCAGCCTATTCATTGTAACTTCTATACCAAAGGTGTTGAAAAAAGATTACATCTTGATGTTGAATATCATCTGTTCCGCATTACTCAGGAGCTCATCAATAACACTTTAAAGTATGCTCATGCTTCTATTATCAGCATCATTGTTTTAGGAGATAGGGATAAATTTTATTTTATCTATGAAGACAATGGCTTGGGCTTTGATATAAAAGGGAACGGTCGTGGCAAGGGGCTGAATAATATCTTACAGCGTGTAGAAGAATTAGGCGCCAAGACAGAGTTTATTACACAACCCGGTGTTGGCATGCGATGTGAATTTAAAATTGACTATGAACATTCAATGCAAAAAGCATAATTATTTAAGATGGAACTAAGTAATCTTAAAATTTTAATTGCTGACGACCATAAACTTTTTGCCGAAGGCCTCACCTATCTTTTAAAGCAGGAGTTGTCAATAGAAAGTATTGATACAGTTTATAACGGAAAATCAGCTATTGGAAAAGTATTGAATACAGATTATAATATTATTATCATGGATGTTAATATGCCATTGTTAAACGGAATAGAAACCTGTGCAGAGATTAAGAGATTCAGAACGCAAACAAAAATAGTTTTTGTAAGTATGAAAGCAGATATGCTTACGGTTGCACAGGCATTAAAAGCAGGTGCCGATGCTTATCTATTAAAAGGCAATGATCATAATGATTTTATAAAAGCATTTAAACAGATTTACAACAATGAAATTTTCTTAAGTGAGCAAATTAAACATTATTTTCAGAATGATAATCCTAATCAAATCCGTAAAAATGCAATTGCCTATTTAGATTATTCCAATAGCCTGATTTCTGCACGCGAAAAGGAAATTATTAAATTGGTTTGTGATGGATTAACGAGTGATAAAATTGGTGAAGTGCTTTCTATCTCAACCAGAACGGTTGATACACACAGAAACAATATCCTCAATAAACTAAAATTAAACAACATTGCATCGTTGGTACGCTTTGCATTAGAGAATAAGCTGGTGGAATAATTTTTCTACAAGAAATAATTTCAGCTATTAAGATTAATAATTTAAAAATACGAAGTTTTACGTATTGCTTTCAGGAGTTTGCGGACTTACCTTTACACTATCAATTTCACAACAACAAATACAAAGGAAGTTAAAAAGTCAAGTACAAATCATCAAATCAAACAGCATGAATTAATTTTTACACTGATTTATTAAATAGCAAAAAGTTGCATTAACAAAGAGAGGTAAAACTCTCTATCAATATACGTTAACCAACAAAATGTCTAACAGTTAAAAATTAGTCAAGATGAAAAAGCTGATTATTGTATTAAGTGTAGCAGCAACCTCGGTAATTATCGGTTGCAGCAAGGACGACCTCACCAGCCCACAGGCTCTACAAAACAAAAACACCACAGCGGCAACAACTGATGTAAGTGTAACAGACGAACGCCTCATCAATTCCAGCACTGTATTGGTGCCAGCACCTGGCCAAGGATATGTTAAAGTTTTTCTTTTTGGCGCGGCAAAACTTTCTGCAGACAAACCCGAAACATTTGTTGACATCAACAAAAGAGATGTATCACAACGAACATTCGATGCCAGTTTCAAAGCTATGTATGTAAAGTTTAATGAGCGTTGGATATATGTTCCCGGAGTAATTCCAAACTATGGCGTAGAAGGCAAACTAACTTATAGAACTTCATCAACACAAGCTGTTGACCCTGATACACCAATTCAAGTACTTTCCTGGCACCGCTTTACGCTCACAATACGTAACCTTGACAACACACCTTACACAGGCAGGTTGATTTCTTTAAGCAACATAAAAGTTTTGATTATACCTGCAAAGAGTGACCCAAGTGGACACGACCCTGATTTAAGAAACTATGAAGCCACCATGACACATTTTGGCTTACCACTTGATTAGCGTTGAAGTTTTCTGAGAACGTAAAAGGTAATGGCTGCAATTGCAGCCATTACCTTTTTTAGTGAAACTACATCATGCTAAGCATGATAAATAAATTTCCCCCTGTCAAGAATTAAAATTTGCGGTGATTCATGCTACACTTCATATCTTTTGGCAATTGTGTTACTAAGCATGCTGTTATTAAGTAAGTCAAGATAATATACATAAAATTCATCTCCCAGTTACTCAGATAATTCTGACAAAAACACTTTAATAACTATGGCACTTATCGAACAGCGCGAAAGGTGCTTAAAGATTACCTGATATTTTGTTTCTGATTTTGTTTCAATCTCAATCAACGGAGTCTTGTTCTCTAAAATTTTAAACTCCATAAAATAAAAACACCCTTTAAATAAAACATAAAAACACTCAAATTATTTCTTCTTTAAAATCTTTGCTTCACCATTAAAGTTTATTACCTCTTTTGTAAAAGTTATTTTCATTTAATTTGATAAATAAAATCGTTAGCAGGTACATATACTTGAAAACTTATAATAAACCACATTTGAATTGGGCTCATAGGCTTAAATGATTTGTACATTAGCAAATCAAAGAGGTATCAAATTGTCATCTATGACAAAGCAAATCTTAACCAACATGTAATTAGGAAGAAATGTTGTTGAAATAGATCACCAATTTCTTTGCATAAAATTTAATAAGAATAAAAATGAAGAAATTATTATTAACTGTCGGGTACATTTTAACGGGCACAACCCTGTTTGCACAACACGACACAACAATGGTTCAGGGAAAGTCAATATCCGACTTAGAACAAAAAATTTATGAAATTGAAGATGCTTTGAAAGACGTAAGAAATCTTTCTGTTTCAGGCTACATCCAAACGCAGTTTCAGTATGGCGAAAAAGATGCCTCACTCAAAGTAGGTTCTGCCAACGAGAATAAAGAGAAATCTTATAACAGAGTTGGAATCAGAAGGGGAAGAATAAAATTTGCATACACACGTGGCATCGGCACAGGTGTATTTCAACTTGACCTGACGGAGAAAGGCCTTGGACTAAAAGACGCCTATTTAAAACTTACTGACCCATGGTTAAATTCTATTTCTGCAAGCGTAGGTGTTTTTGACCGTCCTTTTGGCTATGAAATATCGTACTCATCCTCTTTAAGAGAATCACCGGAAAGATCAACCATCTTTCAAACTTTGTTTCCGGAAGAACGTGATTTAGGTGCAAGAATAACCCTTCAGGCTCCGAAAACTTCGCCTTGGAATATCTTGAAGTTAGATGTAGGTCTGTTTGCTGGCAATGGTATTAAATCTGAAATTGATAACCACAAAGATTTTATAGGACAATTAAGTATCAATAATTCAATTAAAGATATAATAAAATGGGGTGCAGGAGTTTCTTATTATAATGGTGGTGTATATCAAGGTAAAAAGTATATTTATAAAAATTCAGGCAATGGGTTTATTGTTGATTCAAGTGCAAACAATTTAGGCTCATTTGCCAAGAGAGAATATGTTGGATTTAATTTATATCTTACAGCATATAGTGCTATTGGACTTACTAAAATTACTTCTGAATATCTTTTTGGAACACAGCCCGGAGCAAAATCAAACAGTAAAAGCCCAAATGCTGCAACCTTACCTACCAACGATGTTTACATGCGACAATTTAATGGAGGTTATGTTATGTTGGTTCAGGATTTTGGTACACTGCCGGTTTCCGCTATTGTTAAGTACGACTGGTACGACCCAAATACAAAATCAAAAGGTGATGAAATTGGAAAAAACAATACCGATGCTGGCGATGTGGCTTTAAATACCACAGGCTTTGGATTACAGTGGAAAATCAATACCAATTTCCGTTTAACCGGCTATTATGAATTAGTTCAAAATGAAAAATGCATTAATCTTAAAGGTTATGAAACCGACAAAAAAGACAATGCTTTTACCTGCCGTCTCCAATATAAATTTTAATCGTAATTGAAATGTAACAGCAAAGTAAGCCCATCACAACATAGGAGGTTTTTCTTTGCAAAAAAATATAGAATAAAAATGAAAAAATCAATTTTAACGGCAATAGTGATTATCCTTACACTATCCGGAAGTTATGCACAAAAAATCAAAGGGTCTGATACTGTTTTGCCACTAACCCAGGAAGAAATAGAGGCATATAAAAAAGAGAAACCATCTGCTTCAATCTCAGTAACTGGCGGAGGTAGTGGTGTGGGAATTACAGCATTATTAAACGGAACAACAGATATTGCACAATCATCGCGCAAAATAAAATTTGACGAGAAACAAAAGCTCGCTGAAGCCGGTAAAGCGGTTAAGGAGGTGATTATTGCTTATGACGCATTGAGTATTGTTGTTCATCCGTCAAACAAAGTATCGCAACTTACACGTGAACAATTAGAAAAGATTTTTACGGGCAAGATTACAAACTGGAAAGAAGTTGGAGGTGACGATATGAAGATAATACCTTATTCGAGAGAAACTTCTTCAGGCACTTACGAGTTTTTTAAAGAAAGTGTGTTAAAAAACAAAAACTACATGAATGGCATATTAAGTATGCCTGCAACCGGTGGTATCATACAGTCAATAAGCCAAACAAAAGGTGCAATTGGATATGTTGGGTTTGCTTACGTTACAGACAAAGTAAAAGCACTTAATGTTTCGTACAATAATGGTAAAACATTTATTGAACCTACAATAGCCAATGCAAAAAATAAAAGCTACCCTATTGTCAGACCTCTTTACTATTATTACACCAACTTAAGCGCAGAAGGAAAATCATTTATTGATTTTATCCTAACCCCTAAAGGTCAGAATGTAGTTTCTAAAGTGGGATATATTACTATAAAGTAAGTTTACTTTCGAAAACTGCACAATGAATAAAGTGTTAGAAAAATTTGTTGAGAGTTTACTTAAAATGAGCAGTGCTGTTACCGGAATAACAGTGCTGCTTATCATTATTTTTCTTTTTAAAGAGGGATTAGGGTTATTTAAATCTTCAACTGTGGAGAAAGGATATACATTAGTAGTTAATACACAAAATCCTGTTAACAGGCTTACCTCTGTTGAGATTAAAGAAATATTTGATTCAGAGATTGAAAACTGGAAAGATGTTGGTGGTAGTAATGATGATATTCGAATTTTCAGATTTGATGAAATCTTTACTATGTACTCTGATGAAGAATTGGGGGATGGCTACTCATTATTACCTCAAAAACTGGGAGAAATTATTCAATCCGATTCAACAATAATAGCGTTTTTACCTCTAAAATATGTTCCCAAAAATATGTCTGGCATAAAAGAATTGAAAACAGACATAATAAGCATTTCTGATTTCTTTTTGGGTACTACCTGGCTGCCTACAGCAACACCTTCAGCATTATTTGGAATTCTTCCACTAATTGTGGGAACACTTTTAGTGAGTTTTATAGCTATAATTATTGCCATTCCTTTTGGAGTAGGAGTAGCGATTTATCTATCAGAGATTGCAAGTGAAAAAGTGCGAAAAGTTATGAAACCTGCTATTGAATTATTAGCAGGAATTCCTTCTGTAGTGTATGGATTTTTTGGTTTAGTAGTAGTGGCTCCAATAGTACAAAAAGTTGGAGGTCTAACATTAGGAGAAACAGCATTTACAGGTAGCTTAATTTTAGCCATAATGGCACTGCCCACCATCATCACTATTTCAGAAGACGCCTTAAGAAACACCCCAAAGGCAATGCGTGATGCAAGTTATGCCTTAGGCGCCAACCGTTGGCAAACCATTTATAAAGTTGTTATTCCTTATGCATCATCCGGAATTTCGGCTGCTATTATTCTGGGTATAGGCAGAGCTATTGGCGAAACCATGGCAGTGTTAATGGTAACAGGAAATGCTGCTGTGATGCCCCACTCACTTTTTGAATCTGTTAGAACAATACCAGCAACCATTGCAGCTGAGTTAGGTGAAGCCCCGGGTGGTGGTACACATTATCAATCACTCTTTCTTTTAGGTTGTGTTCTGTTCTTAATCACTTTAATCATTAGCATAATTTCAGAAAAAATATCAGGGAGAAAAATTATTAAAGAATGATTATTTCAAAAAAAACTAAAGAACAGATTGCCTTTGCCATATTCCGCATTCTTGGTATAATAACCTTGGGTGTACTTATTTGGATTTTAGGATTTATTTGCTTCAACGGGATAAGCGTGATGAGTTGGGATTTCATCTTCTCATATCCGGAAGAAGGAATGACTTCCGGTGGAATTTTTCCGGCAATTGTGGGTACGCTTTATCTTGTTTTAGGCAGCATAATCATAGCTTTTCCACTTGGAGTAATGTCTGCAATTTATACTGTTGAGTATGCAAAAAACAATTGGGTAACTAAACTTATCCGTATAATGACCAATAACCTGGCCAGCATTCCTTCTATTGTTTTTGGATTGTTTGGCATGACTTTATTTGTAAACACATTAGCTTTTGGAGATTCTATTATTGCCGGGTCTCTGACACTGAGTTTACTCATTTTACCTGTGGTAATTCGAACCACAGAAGAAGCCCTTAAAGCAGTACCCAACACCTATCGTACAGGAAGCATGGCGCTTGGTGCCAATAAAATTCAAACCATTAAAAGAATTATTCTGCCAACAGCTTTTCCTAATATTATCACAGGCTTAGTGCTTTCCATTGGAAGAGTTTCAGGAGAAACTGCTCCCATTTTGTTTACTGTGGTTGCTTACTTTCTCCCCAAATTACCAAGTAGCATCTTTGATCAAGTGATGGCATTACCATACCATTTATATGTACTAGCTACAAGCGGAACAGATATAGAAAAATCGCGGCCTGTTGCTTATGGAACTGCATTAGTATTAATCATCATTGTTTTACTGATGAACACAGTTGCAGGAGTTATTAAAAATCAATTTCAAAAAAACAAAAAATGATTGAAGCTAAAAATGTAAACTTCTATTACCATACATTTCATGCATTGAAGGATATAAACATGCAGATAGAAGACAATTCGGTTACTGCACTTATTGGACCGTCAGGTTGTGGCAAATCCACTTTCCTTCGGTTGTTTAACAGAATGAATGATGAAATAGACGGTGCAAAACTAACCGGAGAATGTTTAATCAATAATGAAAATATTTATCATAAATCTGTTCAGGTTGATTTACTGAGAAAAAACGTAGGCATGGTTTTTCAAAAACCAAATCCTTTTCCCAAATCAATTCTTGAAAATGTTGCTTATGGTCTTAGAGTGAATGGTATTAACAACAAACAACTGATAGAAGAAAAAGTAAAAGAATCATTAACTGCAGCTGCATTATGGAATGAAGTGAAAGATAAACTTCATAAGTCGGCATTTGAACTTTCTGGAGGGCAACAACAAAGGCTTTGTATAGCCAGAGCATTAGCCGTGTCGCCCTCGATCCTTCTGATGGATGAACCTGCATCAGCACTGGATCCCATTTCTACTGCTAAAATTGAAGAGCTTATTTTTGAATTAAAACAACGCTACACTATAATTATTGTTACTCATAACATGCAACAGGCAGCCAGAGTAAGTGACAAAACAGGGTTTTTTATGTATGGTGAATTGGTGGAACATTCTGAAACTAAAAAAATGTTTTTAGCCCCTGACAAAACAGAAACTCAAAACTACATTACAGGAAGATTTGGATAAACAACAATCCAAAAAAGTCAAATAAAATATTTAATATTTCAAAAAATGAAACATACTGAGAAGGAAATTCAACTGTTGAAAGATGAGGTAAAACTAATGTGGAAGCTGGTTATCTCACAGCTTGAAAATGCCAAAAAAGCCATGCTGAATAACGATATAGCATTGGCAACAAAAATAATCCGGAACGAAAATGATGTAAACACTTTTGAGCTAAAGGTTGACAATCTTTGTGAAAATTTTATTGCCTTAAACAATCCTGTTGCCATTGACCTGAGGCTTGCTTTGTCCCTCATCAAAATAAGCAGTAGTTTGGAACGTATTGGAGATTTTACTGATGGCATTGCACGCTTTATAACCGACAAAGAATGTGAAACTCTTGATCCGGACTTGATAGAACGACTTAATATTGAAAAAATGTTTGATACTCTATTGGGTATGCTATTAGATGGTTTTGTTGCCTTTGAAACAGAACAAACTAAAGTAAGCGAAAAAATTATTTCAAAAGATGATCAGGTGGATGAAATTTATAATAATGTATTTGAAACATTAGCTACTCATATTAAAAACAATCCGGCTCAAACGATTTGTATGTTGAAACTATTACTCTTGATTCGAAAATTAGAACGAATAGGCGACCATAACAATAACATTGTAGAAGAAATTGTGTTTTTTGTTGACGCCAGAGTACTAAAACATTCCGGAAGTAACAACTTCTAAAATAAACTATTAATTATCTTTGACCACAGTTACCCCTCATAAATGAACGAGAATATTCTAATTGTTGATGACGACAAAAGTATTTGTGAAATTCTTGAATTCAACCTTAAAAGCGAAGGTTACATTGTAGATACTGCCTATTCTGCTGAAGAAGCTCTGACAAAACTCACCAACCAAACACAATTAATTTTGCTGGATGTGATGATGGAGGGCATGTCGGGTTATAAAATGTTGGAAAAAATTCGTCTTGATGGAAGTACAATCCCGGTGATTTTTTTAACTGCTAAGAATACAGAAAACGATATGCTGACCGGCTTCTCTGTAGGTGCTGATGATTACATTTCCAAACCTTTCTCCATTAAAGAAGTCAGTGCTCGAATTAAAGCAATTCTGAAAAGATTCAAAACTGCAGCAACAGAACAAAAAGAAACACTTGCATTTAAAGACCTTGAAATAAATACAAAAAACAAAGAAGCATTTATCAAAGGAAAACCTGTTAACTTAACAAAAACAGAGTTTGAAATTTTGCAAAAACTTGCCAAAAACCCAAACCGTATTTTTTCAAGACAGGAAATTATTGAAAGTGTTTGGGGCAATAACGTGTTTGTTACAGAGCGTACAGTTGATGTGCATATTACACGGTTAAGAAAGAAATTGGAAGATTATGGCAATGCTATTTCCAATCGCTTAGGCTACGGATATAAGTTCGACTTAATGAAACTATGAAACTTACTTTCAAGCAACGTCTTTTTCTATACATTTCCATTGCATTTGCATTATTTGCACTAAGTGTTTTCTTGTTTGAGCAAACACGTGAAAAGAGAATTAAGTCCGAAGCTATTGAAGAAAAACTGGGAGCTTATGCCGATATTGTAAATGAAAGCATCGCAAAAAAAACTCCCGATCAGTACATTCTGATTTTAGATAATCTCTCTACCTTATTTCCAGCTAATTTAAGGTTAACAATTGTCAATAGGAACGGTAAGGTGCTTTATGATAATTCTATTTTAGGATGGAACAAACTTGAAAACCATTTAGGGCGACCGGAAATTGCTAACTCCATTAAAAACAGAACCGGAACAGACATCAGACATTCTCTCTCCACAGGAAAGGAATATCTGTATTTTGCAAAAAACGAAGGAGACTATTTTGTACGAGTGGCTCTTCCAAACGATGTTCAAGTGCAAAGATTTTTTAAGTCAGACAATGTCTTTCTTTATGTTACACTACTATTGTTCTGTATTTTGTTAATACTTGTCAATTGGATTGCAAATAGCTTTGGCAATTCTATAAATGAACTCCGTAATTATGCAGTTAACCCAAAGGCAAAAGCCGCATTAAATTTTCCTAAAAATGAAATTGGTGAAATAGGTAAGGAAATAGCTGAAAACTACAAACAATTAAGAGCTACCAAAAACAAAATTGAATTAGAACGTGAAAAACTGCTGCAACACATCCATAGTTCTCAAGAAGGAATTTGTTTTTTTACTGTTAAAAAAAATGCTGAGCTGTATAACGGATTATTTATTCAATACACTCATATTATTACTGATGAAAACTATTCAGACCCGAA
>DKKR01000053.1:23451-65886 GCA_002455375.1 Bacteroidetes bacterium UBA6661 | reverse complement strand
AATTTTTGTATTGGAAAGTAACTATGTCTCATAAACTTTACATAAAAAATATGGTTTGCAACCGCTGTATTATGGCAGTTCAGAAGTTGCTGAAAGATAGTGGACTCATTGTGTCAGATATTCAGTTAGGTGAAGCCACGATTGAAACAAGACCCACTGAAGCAGAAAAAAAACAATTGCAGGATAATTTAAATTATTTAGGCTTTGAATTGATTGATGATAAGAAAAGTAGAATTATAGAAAAAATTAAAACAGTAATTATTGATTTGGTTCATCATCGTGATGGTGAGTTAAAAATGAATCTTTCTGATGTGTTGAGTCATGAGTTAAATCATGATTACTCTTTTTTATCTAATATTTTTTCAGAAGTAGAAGGAACAACCATTGANNTTTTATTGCTCAAAAAATTGAACGCGTTAAAGAATTATTGGTTTATGATGAAATGTCATTGAGTGAAATTTCATATAAACTGAATTATTCAAGTGTTGGTTACTTGAGTAATCAGTTTAAAAAAGTAACCGGACTTACACCTAGTCATTTTAAACAAATTAAATCCAATAAACGCAAGTCATTAGACAGGATATAAATTTTACAACTAATATCCAAAAAACTGTAAAGGTTTTTGATTTCATTCTTTGCACTTTTGCAGTGTAAATTTGTTTAGATATGGAAAAGAATACTGAAGACACTATTTATCTTCCTTTAGAGAATGTAGAAAGTGAACATTGCGCACTGATTGTTGATAAAGGACTTTCCAAGGTTGCAGGTGTTCAATCACATAAGGTTGAATTGAATAACAGGCGTGCTGCTATTACTGTAAAAAATAAAGAATCTATAGGTGATGCCATTGCAACTATTAAAGGTCTCGGATATGGTGTAACAACTGTCAGGAGAAAGTTTCCTGTATTAAATATGTCATGTGCTTCATGTGCAGTGAGTGTAGAGAGTATGATTCAATCGGTTAATGGTGTAATTAGTGTTTCTGTAAACTTTGCAACAGCAGAACTTACAGTTGAATACCTTCCCAATATGACCAATCCGGTAGCATTGCAAAAGGTATTGCAGTCAGTTGGATATGATTTGTTGATAGGCGATGAGGCATCACAACAAAATAGTATAGAAAACATACAACAGGAGAAGTTTAAAAAGCTAAAACAGAAGACTGTATTGGCTATTGTACTGTCAATTCCTGTGGTAGTTATTGGGATGTTTTTTATGGATTTATCTTATGCCAACGAAATTATGTGGTTATTTTCGACCCCTGTAGTTCTGTGGTTTGGCAAAGATTTTTTTATCAATGCATGGAAACAAGCAAAACATCGTTCAGCAAACATGGACACACTTGTTGCATTAAGTACGGGAATTGCTTATCTGTTCAGTGTGTTTAATATGTTGTTTCCTCAATTCTGGCATCAAAGGGGACTTCATGCTCACGTTTATTTTGAAGCTGCTGCTGTGATAGTTGCATTTATTCTTCTTGGAAAAATGTTAGAAGAAAAAGCAAAGGGAAAAACATCTTCAGCAATAAAGAAGTTGATGGGTTTACAGCCTAAAACTGTTATTGTAATTCAATCCGATGGAACAGAAAAACAAACTTTTGTTGAAGATGTGACTGTTGATGATATCATACTCGTAAAGCCCGGAGAGAAAATTGCAGTTGACGGCACATTAATCAAGGGTAGTTCATACGTNNTATGCAGGTACAATCAATCAGAAAGGCAGTTTTCAGTTTAAAGCACTGAAGATTGGAAAGGAAACTATGCTTGCTCATATCATAAAAACGGTTCAGGATGCGCAGGGCAGTAAGGCTCCGGTACAAAAATTAGTAGATAAAATTGCAGGGATATTTGTCCCTATAGTTATAGGCATTGCAGTACTAACCTTTGTTCTCTGGCAAATTTTTGGTGTTGATAACGGAATGGTACAAGGATTGTTGGCAGCAATCACAGTATTGGTAATTGCTTGTCCATGTGCTTTAGGTCTTGCAACACCAACTGCAATTATGGTTGGTGTTGGCAAAGCTGCTGAGAATGGCATTCTTATTAAAGATGCAGAGAGCCTTGAACTTGCAAAAAAAGTTACCGCTGTTGTTTTAGATAAAACCGGAACAATTACTGAAGGTAAAGCAGTTGTTACAGATGTTTATTGGCATAATGATAATTCAAATACAGCATCAGTTCTCTATAGCATTGAAAAGAAGTCTGAGCATCCGTTAGCTGATGCTGTTGTAAAGAATTTTTCTAAGACAGAAGTTGTAGAACTTTCTTCATTTGAAAGTGTTACAGGTAAAGGAGTGCGAGCAACATATTTGGGAGAGAATTATTTTGTTGGAAATATGACTTTCATAAAGGAACAGAATATTTCAATTGATGATATGTTACTTGAAAAAGCAACTGCATGGACTAAAGAAGCAAAAACGGTTATTTGGTTTACTGACAGTGAGCAAGTGTTATCCATAATTGCAATTTCCGATACCATAAAGACAACGTCTTTGTCAGCTATTCAGCAATTACATCAAATGGGTATTGAAGTTTATATGCTTACCGGTGATAACGAATCAACTGCAAAAGCAATTGCTGAAAAGACTGGTATAGATAAATTTCAGGCAAATATGTTGCCACAAGATAAAGCAGCTTTTATAAAAGAGTTACAGCAGCAAGGAAAAATTGTGGCAATGGCTGGTGATGGAATTAACGACAGTACAGCATTAGCGACAGCAGATGTTAGTATTGCAATGGGTAAGGGTAGTGATATTGCAATGGATGTTGCAAAAATGACTATTGTTTCCTCAGATTTAAATAAGATTCCAATGGCGATTCGAATGTCAAAACAAACGGTAGCAACTATCAAACAAAATTTGTTCTGGGCATTTATTTACAATGTCATCGGGATACCAATTGCTGCAGGCATTTTATATCCGGTAAATGGATTTTTGTTAAATCCGATGATTGCCGGTGCTGCTATGGCAATGAGTAGTGTAAGTGTGGTGAGTAATAGCTTGAGATTAAAGTTAAATAAGTATAAGTAAACTAAATAAATGTTGAGATAAAATAATATTTAGTACAGGTTTAATAACCAATTTGCAAATGGTCAAATAATTAAATTCAGATAGAATGGAAAATAAGAAACAGTTTCAATTCAAAACCAACATTAACTGTAGTGGTTGTGTTGCAGCAGTAAAACCTCATTTAGATAAACTAATCAACAGCGAGAATTGGCAAGTAGAAACAACTAACAAAGACAAAATTTTGTCGGTTATAACAAATGAGGTATTAGAGGAAGAGATTATTAAAACTGTACAAAAGGCTGGTTTTAAGATTGAAATTTTAAAAAGTAATGATGTAGGATGAAATTTGTCTTATTAGCTTTATGTTATTTCAATAAGAAATTAAAATCACCTCAAAAAAAATACCCACCAAACATTTCAGTCAAATCAGATGTTTGGTGGGTAAATGCTATCAGTTAAATTATTCAACAATAAAGTGGCCTTTCATGGTACCATAGTGACCAGGAAAAGAACAAAGAAAATCGTAAGTTCCTTTTGATGGAGCAGTAAATTCAATTTCTGTTGTTTCTCCACCACCAATTGTTTTAGTATGTGCAATTACACTACTTGCCATGTCAGCAGGAATATAATCGTTGTCTTTTGCTTTAATTGCAGCAGTTGCAAAATCTTGTAATGATGTACCTGATGCTAAAAGTACAAAATTGTGTCCCATTGCCTCTTTAGGTGATTTTCCTGTATGCTTTAAAGTTAATTTTACAGTCTGACCTTCTTTAACTGTAATTTCTGTTTTGTCATATTTCATGTCATCACCGCCTGAAAGCTCAACTATTGCCGGCTCTGTTGGTGGTGCTACAGCTGGTGCAGCTTCTTCAGTTGCAGCAGGAGGTGTAGTTTCTGTTGCAGGCGTTTCAGGTTGTTTTGATTGATTACATGCTGCAAAAATAAAAGCAGCTGATGCTAATGCTAAAATTGATTTTCTCATTTTAATGTATTTATTTGATTGTTATTTATTGTAAAATTGTTTGTAATTGTATTTAAATTAATTGCGATTAAATCTATGTTCTAAAAACAGGTGCAAAGGTATAGCATCAATTAGTTCTTTGCAAAATACAAGTATTAAACTACCGTTAATTATGAACAGTTTAAAAATGAGATTTTCTTAAGATTCAAGAATGCTCAATAGCAACTTAATGTGCTCATAATTAAATTGATATGCAAGTTGTTTAAAGTAGTATTTTGGAATAAATGATTTTGATCTGTTTGAAAATTTTACATAAAACTGAGAATTATGTTTTATCAGTAATCCTGTTTTTAAACTTGAGTACTAAAAATGTAATGTAGGTAAGTGCCATAAAGAAAATACCTGTTATTAAAGCCAGCACACATGCACCGGTTGCATATTGCACAAAATTTGCATGAATAGATTGCAAGGTTATATCAGTCATACTTTGAAATTTCAAGTCGTTTGACACAAAAAAGCCTCCGAGATAATAACTAAAATAAATGATTAAAGGGATCATTGGTGGAATACTGATATTCGCAGCAGTAATAAAAAGTACTTTATTTAATCTAAACAAAACTGCCAAGGGAATACCAACAAGCAATTGAAATCCCCAGATTGGAACTATGCCCATAAAAACACCAAAGCCCACTGAAAGTGATTTTTTAAAAATGCTTTCATCACTTCTGAAAACCTCATCTTTTATTATTGTGAAAATCCCTTTCTTTTTGATATACTTGAATAAACGTAATGGTAGATGATAGAAAAGTGTCAACGTTACTAAATAAGTATTCAGGATACTGATTCTTGTAAAATCACGAAAAGGACGAAAATGTGATACACGTTCTTTCATGTCGTATAGTACTCTGATATTTACAGGAATTATTTTTACATCTTTCCATGCAAGTTTTACTATTACTTCAATTTCTGTTTCAAATTTAGTCGTAAACAGTTTGATTTTCTTTAATGGTTCAAGAGGGTACAACCGAAATCCTGTTTGTGTATCGGGTAATTTTTGTCCTGTCTCTACCCAAAACCAAAAGTTAGAAAATTTATTACCAAACGAACTTTTTCCGGGTACTGATTCCTGATCCATATTTCTTGAACCCATCAATAATGCCTCAGGATACTTTAGGGCTTGTTTAATTATTACATCAATATCTTCAGGGTAATGCTGACCATCAGAATCAATTGTTATTGCATTTTTAAATCCTCTCCTGATTGCTTCTTCAAAACCTTTACGTAGTGAATAACCTTTGCCTTTATTTGTTTTGTTGGTTAGTAAAATAATTTGTTCATCATACTGCTTAAGGATTTCTGTTGTGTCAACTGTAGAGCCATCATTGATAACAATAACATCATTTCCCGAACTGAATATCAAAACACCATCTATTACCTTTTTAAGCGTTTGGGCATTATTATAAGTTGGTATAATAACACATGCAGTTATGTTCACCAATTTATTCACTGATAGAATGCTGTCATTTTAAAAAAACAGACACCCATATCTTCTGCAGATGTAACTACTTTGTATAATTGATCATTTTTAGAAATACTGATTTTAAATGTAACTTCAGGATTCTTCTCCGGGTTCATTACATTTAAAAATTTGCTGTTAATGACTTGCTTCAATTTTACATTTTGTTCAATGGAATTCTGTGTGAGTTCTGTTGTCATCTGAATTAATACCACACCGGGTGTAACCGGTTGTCCCGGAAAATGGCCTTTAAATATTTCATGCTTAGGGTTTAGTTTAATCCGATACTCACTATTTTGCCCTGATATTTTATTGATGATAGTGTAGAAATCTTTTAGCACATCAGAAGTTTTTAAACAATGAGTCGTTGAGTTCTTGGTTTACCATTTGATTGGAGAACTTCATGATATTTCTATCACCTGATTTTTCATAGAAGGCTAATTCTTCAAGTAATAAATTCTTTTTGTTAAATGAAAGTTGTATATAATCAAATGCATTGCTCATTCTTTTATTTCTTGGCTTTAGTTTAACAATATATTCTGTTTTAGTTTGAAAGTACTGCGGATCGAATTGTTTGCCATTACTAAAATCACCATTCACTAAAGTAAGCATCAAATCTTTAATTCTTCCAACAACCTGATTGTATGAACTCACATCTTTTTCATGATTGTTTTCCTTTACTCTAACTTTATTATTTTCACTGATAAAAACATAGCTTGAAGGTTTTGTCTTTTCCCAACGAAGTTTGTTTTCTTTCTTATAATAGAAAATACCATAAGATGTTTGAGGCTCTTTTAATGCTGACATAAAACGTTGTTCAATAAAATCAGCTTTAATTGAAATATTTGAAATGCTGGCTTGCTTGAGCTTTTCTGTTAACTCAGCCGGATTGTTTAATGGTTCCAGCTGTGCTTTAACTAAAACAGGTATCCAGATGAATAGTAAAAATGTAATTGAGAATCTCATGTTTCGATTAATTCTGCTAACGGTTTAATGGCAATGTTATTTTGTTTACAATAGTTTAACAATGCCGGTAAAATGTCAAGTGTAATATCTTTTGTATCATGCAAAAGTACAATTGCTCCGGGTTTCAATTGTGAAGTTATCCGGTGTAAAAGCTTTTGCTCATTTTTTGCTGAAGTGTCAAAACTTCTGATACTCCATCCAATAGATTTCATACCTGTATTCTTCAACACATTTTCATATCTGGGATTAGTTACTCCAAATGGAGGTCTTAGATAGACAGTTTTTTGTCCGGTAATTTCTTCAATTTTTTGGCTGCATTGATTAAAGTCTGCCAATAATTTTTGCTTTGAAAACATGCCAATTCCTGCATGATGTGACCATGAATGGTTGCCTATAGTGTGACCCTTGCTGACAATTAGATTAATAATGTCAGGATATTGTTCAGCTTTTTTGCCTATTAAAAAAAAAGTTGCTTTTACACCTGCCAGTTCAAGAACATCTAATATTTTTTTTGTGACTTTCGGCTCAGGCCCATCATCAAAAGTCAAAGAAATACCTTCGGGTTTTCCTTCATTGACTGATTTGATAAAATAGTTCCATTTTATTTGATAGGAGCCCAATGCTGTAATTGTCAGATAAAGGATAATAAGTGTTGCCAATAAATAAAAAAAAGATTTGTCCTGATAAAGGAAAACAAATAATGCAATAATGCAGAGGATGAAAAGGGCTGTTATTATTTTATGCTTCATTACTTTTTATCATTATGAACCCGGCACGTTCAGGCAGCAAAGAATTTATTATCAAAGCCCGTTGATGGCTATTTATAGTCCTGTCGTAAACCTGTTTGGTTTTATTGCAAATTATGTCAGTTGCCAGATGCAATGCAAAGGCAGAATTTGTTGCATACAATCCGCAAATTTCAGAATAATTAATGATGCATTTGCCGGGTAATAAAGCTTCAATTAATCTTGACACATCTTTATTGCAGCCATCATTTAAAATGAAGTCAATTTGTTGCTCACCTGTTTTACTCAAGAAATCCTTTATTTCATTTTCAAGAGATGAATAAAAAGCAGACGTATGACATGCTTCAATAACTGCTAAAGTTTTTTCGTTTTTATTTTTTGATATTACATAAAAAGAAGCTCCGCTTGTCAGAGGAAAATGATTTAACTTGAAATATGCTGCAATAGGAAGTAGTGGATCAATAACCTCGTCAGCACTGCCTATAAGAATGTTCCCATTATCTTCATCCAGCATTAACATGGCATCAAGCAGTGCATGTTCAAATGACAGACTGTTTTGCGTGTGTGTCATGTTGTACTGATGGTTGCCAAGCACTAATGAAATCTGACCTGCAATTGTGTTATGAGTAGATTGAATGAATGAAGTAGGAGGGAGCAGCCCGCCTTCAATAGTAATTGCATTATTTAAAAATTTTTCTGTGTCATAAAGACACCCCAAGCCTGTACCTGTAATAATTGCATCAGGTTGTTTAATGCCTGCGTCTTTTAATACAAGATTACTGCAGGCAACAGACATTCTAAGTATCTCACTCATGCGTCTGATTAATGCAGGAGGAACAAAATCTTTATAATCGGGTTTAATTAATGATCCAATATCTTTAGAAAGTCGGGAGGAAAATCCTATACTTGCAAAGGAAGGCTGATGTGAAATGGTGGCAGCAGATTGAATACAATACATAATCAAATTCTTGAAAAAATGAGTGAAGAATTATTTCCGCCAAATCCAAAAGAGTTTGACATGACATGTTTTGTTACTGCCTGTGTTGGTTCTGTAACAGGACGCATAAGTGTCTCCTCTAATGGGTCATTGTAGTTTAATCCCGATAAGTGTACTTGATTTTTTATGGCAAGGACAGAATATACTGCTTCGATAGCACCGGCTGCCGCCAAAGTATGGCCTGTAAATGCCTTGGTTGAACTAAATGGTGGGATAACGTTGCCAAAAACATTTTTAATAGCTATGGATTCACTCAGATCATTGTTTTTAGTACCAGTACCATGTGCGTTGATGTAAGAAATTTCTTTGGTTTCAAGGCCTGCTTTATTCAATGCATTTTTCATTGCAATAGTTGCTCCTTTACCATCAGGCGATGAAGCTGTTTGATGATAAGCATCTGCAGCATTATGCCATCCTGTTAAACTGCAAATTGGTTCATTTCCTGAAATCTTTATGCTGCGATCACCTTCTAATAATAAAAATCCTGCACCTTCACCTAAGTTAAGTCCGTTTCTGTTATGATCAAATGGTTTGCACCATTCATTATCATATATCATCAACGATTGAAAGCCTTTAATTGTAAAATCAGTTATCGGATCAGTTCCACCAACCAAAACTCTATCCATTTTTCCTTGCGCTATCATTCGTGCTGCAAGCATAATGGCATTAGCTGCTGATGAACATGCTGTAGAAAGTGTATTTATGTAACCTGAAAATTTAAGGTAAGCAGCAATGTTTTCAGAGGTATTTCCACTGTCATGGGTTCGTGTCAGATTAAAGTCAACAGGTAGATTCTTTAAAACCTGTCTGTAATATTTTTCTGTTTCATCCATACCGCCAACAGAAGTAGATGAAATGAAAGCGGTAAGTAATTTTTTATTATGGAAGTTGTTACCCATTGCTTGTTCTGCTGCAATTATTCCGAGTAATGAAGTCCTGGAATAATAGCCATCTGTAATAGATAATAGCTGTTTCAATTCTGAATTTGACTTTGCAATCCTTCCTGTGTAAATAGATTTTTGGTCATCCGGAAATTTACATTCAGTTATACCGCTCTTTTTATTTAAAAGAGAACGAAAATTTTCTTCAACTGTCAAACCAATTGCAGAAACTACACCTATGCCGGTAACAAAAACCTTCATCGAAATTTACTTTTTATTCTTCTCAATGTATTCTGCCATAGTATTGATGGAATAGAATACAGATTTTCCTTCTTCAGGATTTGTGAGTTTAATATGATAGTGTTTGTCTAAAAGTACTATCAACTCCAATGCATCAATTGAATCAAGTCCTAAGCCATTATCACCAAATAATGGAGCTTCATCCATGATGTCTGCCGGTGTTTTATCCTCTAGATTTAATTGTGTAATTAAGTGTTTCTTTAATTCTTCTTTTAAATTATCCATTTCACTTTATGTTATTATACCAATGTTCAATTTCTTTACTATCTAAAATTTCCTGTGCTGTTTCTGAGTTTGATTCTGCAAAGAAAACAAATACATCTGTTACAGGAAAAAGGTTGACCCATCCACAAAGTAATGCTTTAGCTTTTTGAGGAACAAAAATGCCGGCTTGAGAGCTGAAGTATTCAGCAGAAAATGCAGGCAATAAGGTAAATAAATTTTCACCATACCATTTATTCCTTATCGCCAACTCACCTAAAAGTATGTTCGGAAGTGTATATACAAATTGAGCAGGAGAGGGGCTTTTTTCTACTTTAAAAGAATGATTAAATCGCTCATCTGATTCTGAACAAGAGTGACTGTTAGCAAATAGCAGTGCGATTTCATCATCAGCAAATTTCGATATTGCAGAAGTTGTCTGACAAATGATTTCTGTTGCCAGAAATCCCATTTTTGAGAGTAAATCCATTTTATAAAACTTAGGATACTCTGTTTTCAGAAACCGGTAAAGCTGCATTGAAAGCTCGTCATGCTGACTGTTGTCAGAGGCAAAATATTTTTTGCCATTAACTAAAACTTTGTTTTGGTGAATTCTGCAACAGCCTGATATTTTCATTTTATCTTTTGTAATAATAGTGATGCATTACATCCACCAAAACCGGATGCTGTTTTTAAGACAGTGTTTATTGTAGCAGAAGCAGCTTGTGTTATTAAATTAAGCTCAATGGATGTTCCTTTGGTATAATAACCGGCAGAAGGAAGCAATGTGTTTTCATGCATACATGTTATGCATAAAGCTGTTTCAATTACACCGGCAGCACCAAGTGTATGGCCTGTAAATCCTTTGAAACTGTTTACCGGAATGTGTTGCATATTGAGCCTGTTAAAGGCTATTGCTTCCATTTCATCATTAAATACTGTTGCAGTTCCATGTGCAGAAATGAAATCTATATTTTCCGTTTTAATAGCTGATGCACTTAACGTTTTATTTACACTTCGGAATAATCCTTCTCCAGTTCTTGAAGGCCCTGAAATATGATTTGCATCATTACTTGAACTGCCACTTAAATAGCAAACAGGTGTTGTTGTAAAAACATCTTTATTTGCAGATAACAAAACCGCACCGGCACCTTCACCTAAATTAATTCCTTTTCTTTCGCTGTCAAAAGGTTTGCAAGGCTCATCACTTATAGCATAAAGAGATTGAAATCCATAAACAATAAAATCGGTTATCATGTCAATACCAAGTACAATTACATTTTGATATTGTTTGTTTTCAATAAACGCTGCTGCTGCATTAATGGCCATTACACCTGAAGCACAGGCATTGGAAATGCTAAAAGGAAAGTGTTTTAATTTATATTTTTCATATAGAAATTTTGCCGGACTGACAATTGCATTTTCAAATCCTTTTGATAAATCACCCTTGGTAGTGCTGATGATAAGGAGCGTTGACTCTTCAGTTAACAGATTTGCTTTCGATTTTTCTAATAACTGTTCAATTGTTTGTACAGCCAATGTGTTAAAATCAGGTCTGCTATCTGAAAACATAGAACAATAGAACGATTCTCCATTAAAACCATTACCTGTTATTTTACTAACACCTGATTTTTTCTCGGCAATCTTTCTGAAACAATCTTTGGTATTGCCATTAGGACTAAGTATGGTTTCCGCTCCTATGTATATCACTTGTCAATGTTTAATGCCAATGGACTTTTCCCATTCAATGTAAAATGGAGGTTTTACCAATTCCATTTCGCGTTCAACTACACTTAGGAATACCTGCGTGGTATGACCTCTGGCACTTAGTTTTCCTGTAGTTTTATTCAAGATGTCAAAATCAAACATGATTTTTGCTGATGGTGTCGGGTGGAATTTTGCAATTGCCACAACTTCTTCACCATAATTAATTGGCGATTTATGTTCAACAGATGATTTGACAATTGGTGTGAAATAGCCACGATGATAAACATCCAGATAGGTGAGACCATATTTTATTCCGAATGCCTCACGGGCATCTTCAAAAAAGCGCAGATAGTTTCCATGCCATACCACACCCATTGCATCGGTATCGCTGAATCTTACTTTAATCGGGATTTCTACTTGTAAAAGTTGTTTCATGCAAGTGCTATTTTCATTTCACATTCTATCAGTAAATTTTCATTACAAGTATTTCTTCCTTTTATTAAAAAAATATTGCCAAGTGAATTAGTGATTTCAATTTTAGTTATAATGGTTGTGCCATAATCCGGCAATTGATGTACAGTAAGATTGCTGATAGAACCTATGTAACCAATAGATGGACCTTCGTTATTTTTCTGACCAATGAATCCAAAACCTGCTGCACAGGTTTGAGCAATATTTTCTATCAATGCAGGTTCTGTTAAAAAGCCGTTTTCGCTAAAAATATTTTCTTCCATTACCTGAAATGAACTTATAAACCCGGATTCATCGGCATGAATAAGAGAGTCAATCATAATAAATGGAAATCGTTGTGGAATATAGCTTTCGATATTTTCTTTCTCAATAATCATTGGCTGTAAAAATCGTAATAATTAAACCATTGTTCGGGATATTTTTTTACTTTTTTTTCCAATTCTTCAACATACAATGCTGCAATAGCCTCAGGTGATTTTTTTTCTGTAATGGGCTCGGTGGCACTTAGCTCATAGTGAAAGTCGTTAGCTTTCAGAGCAAAAACAAAAGTGACGGGTGCACTAAAACGTGATGCCAGTAAAAACGGACCATAGGGAAATTTAGCTTTTCCTCCCATAAAATCCAATTCAATAGTTTTTACACCCGGCAAATACCTGTCGCCATGCATGGCAATGAGTTCATTAGCTGCTAATGCATTATTTACTTTTACAATGTGTGATAGGTCGTCTTTCACAGCAATTATGGAAAATTGTGAGCCACCGGTGCTGTTATCCAAATATTGTTTTAGTTTTTTTGCTTCTGCATCAACCATTAATACGTGAATGGTTGACGAAACCCTTGACTTGAGAAGGTTTCCGGCAGTTTCCCAGTTACCGACATGAGCACTGATGAGTATGCCACCTTTTTTCTGCTCTTGCATTTCAATCAAATATTTTTCGTTTTCAAAATGATGACTGAATACATTGCCTTTTCCAAGCAAAAATGCAGTACGATCAACCAAGGTCTGCCCCAGGAAGTAAAAATTCTTTCTACAGTAATTTTTAGCAGCAGCTTCGTTTACCTTTAAAGCTTTCCGATAAAAGTTTATGAGTATTTTCTTTGGCTTTGCTGCGAATATAAAATAGTAATAAGTAACAAATCGCAAAAGGAAATAAGCGGGCTTTACACCACCATATTGAATAAGGAAAACAAAAATGCGATAACCTAAAACAGTGCCTCTGCTACGGCCGTCCCACTGTGCCATTGTATCAGGCCATGGCCGCTAGTTTGCGCTCTACAAAATTGTAGAAATCTTCAAACGTGCTGATACTTTTAAAATCTTCTCCGGAAGTTTTAAAACCGAAATTCTCTTCAATTACAACAACAAGATCAACATAATCAAGACTGTCCAATTCTAAAGTATCTTTCAGATTTTTCTGATTCTCAATTAAAGTTTCATCTACTTCAAATTCTTCCGACAAAAAACGTTTTGTTGTTGTTATAATTTCTTCTCTGTTCATTCAATTGGTAAAATAGGAGGGAGTAATATTTTTTGCAAAGATAATTTTTGATGAAGAAATATCAAAGCATTTGTTAAATCAAGTTGCATTTTTATACAGTTGTTCATGTCATTTCTTCAATCCATCTCTACGATAGACAGAGTGAAATGTTACGAGTAGCATAATATTTAGTCATGATGCTTTTAATGCGAATTGTATTGAAGTCTAAATTTTATAAACAAATTCATTTGTCTGGAACTGAAAGCAATAACCCAAGCTAACATCAGTGAGAGTCAAACATCTTGTAAATTAATTGGATTACTATTTATGACATTGAATTCTGTTTTTCCTTCGCTTAAAACTTATTAACAATTCAATAATAAAAGTATTACTTATTTTACTTTTGGACGCATTAAACCTGAACCATAGTGTTAGCTAATATTGCCAAAAGAATTTTGCCCGATGGTACCAGACAGGTGGTATCTAACTTTTACTATGAGCAGAAATTGTTTAAAGCTGCCCGGGCAATTGCTATGGTAAAAGGACCTTCGGAAGTACTTGATGAAAAGCATTTTGAGCCATTGTTTGACCAGTTTCCTGTAGGGGATCCTGTACTTTATGATGCCGTTTCAATTAAAGAGAGAGGTATTCAACGTGCTGAGGATTTAATTGGGTTTATGCATAATTACTCCGGAGCATCTTACCATAAAATACTTGAATTGGGTGCTGGAGATGGCATGGTAAGTTCATCTTTGCAAGAGCGTGGCAAACAAGTTACAGCCATCGAATTCAGAGATGATGATTTTGACCAGCGTGCTCATGATTCAGGAGTGAACCTGATTAAAATGGATGCTGCCGAACTTCAGTTTGAAGACCATTCATTCGACTTTGTTTTTTCATATAATTGTTTCGAACATTTTCCTGAACCACAAAAGGTTTTTGAAGAATCTCTCCGAGTGCTTAAACCGGGCGGCTTAATGTTTATTCACTTTGCGCCTCTATATCACTCTCCTTATGGTGCTCATGCTTATAATTATGTAGGCATTCCTTATTGTCAGTTTTTATTCGATAAGCATTTTCTGAATAGCTGGATTAATACGCATGCCAATGATAAATTCAGCATTGATTCTACTTTAAACCGATGGCATATAGACCAGTTTAGAAAGTTGTTTAAACAGACTTACTGGGATAGATGTAAAATTGGCTATTACAAAGAGTTTCGTTCACCTTATTTTCTGGACTTAGTGATAAAACATCCGCAATGCTTCAAAAATAAAATAATGAGCATGGATGATTTAATCATCAATGAAATAAAAGCAGTCTTTGTAAAACAGTAATTACTTGTTTGCATTACTGAACTTCCAACGACCATTATTATCAATTAATTTTCCGAAGAAAAGTACACCACAAATTGCACCCAAACTGTTGGCTAAAAAATCAAACCAGCTACCGCTTCTGTCTGTATAAAAATAGGATTGCATCAACTCTAAACTTCCTCCATAAATAACTCCTATTGCTATTGCTAAAAGGTTGTTTGAACGCACTCCATTATAAACAAAAAGCCAGGCTCTTTTTAAGAGTATAATGAGAATAAAAAAAAGTGTAAAATGAACCAATTTGTCCACCGATAATAAATCCGCCCATGAATAATGAGGCAAATTTTTACCCGGTATGGCGCAAAGAATAAAGATGAATAAACCCCAAAATAACGCTGGGATGTAATGACTAAACATTAAAATTTATCAGGCACCTGCTATGGCAGCATAGCCATCAGCAGTAAGAAGTGCGTTTAGCTGTGAGGCGTCAGAAATTTTCACTTTAACCATCCAGCCATCACCATAAGGGTCTTTATTTACACTATCCGGTGCATCGGTAAGTTTTGGATTTATTTCAACAATGGTGCCATCTACAGGCATAAACAAATCAGACACAGTTTTTACAGCTTCAACGGTTCCGAAAACTTCGTCTTTTTTCAGTGACTCGTTTAATGTGTTGATGTCAACATAAACAATGTCACCTAACTCGCCTTGCGCAAAGTCGGTAATTCCAATTGTTGCCATGTCTCCATCTATTTTAATCCACTCATGTTCTTTGGTGTATTTCAAATCAGCAGGTAGGTTCATATTTATTATTTTTTGTTGAAATGTTTTTGCAAAATTACTTTTTAAAATAAATCTTAAAAATATTAAATCAGTTTGTATCGTTTGTAACCTTCAATTACCTTTTTGGCGGCAATATCCCAACTGATATCTTCAAGGTCTTTTTGTGCATCTTTAACAACCTGATTGTGTAATGTATCGTTATCCAATAATCCAAGCAAGTATTCAGCAGCCTGATTGATGTCCCAGAAATCAAATTTCAATGCACCGGAAAGCACTTCAGATACACCCGATTGTTTACTGATGACGACAGGCACATCAAACTGCACTGCTTCTACAGCAGAAAGTCCGAATGGCTCACTCACCGAGGGCATACAGTAGGCATCAGCAATAGAAAGCAAATAACGAACTTTGTCTAAGCCAAGAAATCCTGCAAGATGAAAGCGATGTCCTATTCTGTTCTGAGCAACTTTTTCTAATATTTTGTTCTGTGCATCACCTGTGCCGGCCATGATAAACCGTACATTTTTATTTTTTTCTAAAACTTTAGCTGCAATATCTACAAAATATTCCGGGCCTTTTTGCCTTGTCAAACGTCCTACAAAAAGTACTATTTTCTCTTTATATGGGCTTTTACTTCTGAAAGGCTTTACCGCTCTGATGCCATTGTGTACAGGGAAGATCTTTCTATAATCAATACCGTAATATTCATTGATGATATTTCCGGTGAAGTTACTTACAGGCATTAGCACATCTGCTTCCTGCATACCTCTTTTTTCCATCTGATATACCCATCCTTGACTGTTTACACCGCCACGGTCAACCTCAAGAGAATGTACATGCACCACCAATGGTTTACCACTTTGTTTTTTTATTTCCATTCCTGCAAGCATGGTCATCCAATCGTGAGCATGGATTATATCAAAATCCAATGTCAGGGCTAAACGTGCTGCAAGTTCGCCAAAAACGGTTACCTTTTCTATTACATCACCACCATAAAGGTCATCAATATGAAAAACTTTTGCATGACGATTACCAATCTTTATCTCTTTCATGTACTGCGATTCCACATCAATACCCGGAATTTCGAAAGCTGCTTTTCTGTCTGTATAGTATGGATTTAAGGCAGAAGGAATAAAATGTACATCTTCAAAAGTTTTGTATTCCTCTTTGTAGTTAACTTGTTTAAGTGTTCTTGAGTCAATTGTATTCAGCCCAATGAGGTTGAGGTCTTTAATAACAAAATCAGGATTGCTCTTAGGGATAACCATTGATACTTTTGCATGTTTTACCATAGCCAGACACAGGTCATGACATGCAACGCCAAGTCCACCGTTTATTACAGGAGGGAATTCCCATCCAAGCATTAAAACTTTTGGTTTCCGCATAATTGTTAAAAATCAGCTTGAATACTGATGAAAAAATGTTTTGATTTTTCAATAGGCAAAAATAGGGTAAAGAATGATTGGAAATTTTTGAATTATTAATGTTTGATTAACAATAGTTGCTAAGAATAGAATTTAAGGGTTATACACATTCTGTTCTTGAAATTCAGCAGCCGATAACCTTGTTGCATGTGGTTAGATTCTTTAATTTCACACCTTCGAATAAAAATTTTTTCAAAGCAGATGAGATTAAAAAATTATGTTGCCGGAGAGTGGGTTGAAGGCACCGGCAACGGAACACCATTGTTTCATGCAGTTACAGGAGAGCAAATAGCCATAGCTTCTTCCGAGGGGTTGGATTTTAAAGGCATGTTAGAATATGCACGAACCGTGGGCGGGCCGGCACTGCGTGCAATGACTTTTCATGAGAGGTCAAGGAAGCTAAAGGCCTTAGCTATGTACTTAATGGCTAAGAAAGAAATATTTTATCAGCTGTCGGCTGCTACAGGTGCAACACGTACAGATTCCTGGATTGATATTGAAGGAGGTATTGGAACCTTGTTTGCCTATGCCAGCAAAGGCAGACGCGAACTTCCTGATGAAACATTCCTTGTAGAAGGAAATATTGAGCCNNTTCCCATGTTGGGGAATGCTTGAAAAACTGGCACCAACAATTGTCGGTGGTATGCCTGCAATAATCAAACCTGCTACTGCTACTTCATATCTAACAGAATTGATGGTAAAAGAAATTATTGCATCAGGCATATTACCTGCCGGTGCATTGCAGTTGATTTGTGGTAGTGCAGGAGATATTTTAGACCATGTTAACTGTCAGGATGTGGTGACTTTTACCGGAAGTGCAGAAACAGGAAGAATGTTGCGTCAGAAGCCCGCCATCATTGATAATTCAGTTCGTTTTACCATGGAGGCCGACTCTTTAAATTGCTGTATCTTAGGACAGGATGCTTCTCCCGATACAGAAGAATTTAAACTTTTTATCAAAGAAGTTGCGCGTGAGATGACTGCAAAGTCCGGACAGAAATGTACAGCTATAAGAAGAACCATTGTTCCTGCAAAATATGCTGATGAGGTAGCGACTGCACTTAAAAAGCGGCTGACAGATATTCGTTTAGGTAACCCCTCTGTAGAAGGCGTACGAATGGGTCCGTTGGCAAGCAAAAGTCAGGTTAAGGATGTAACAGCACAGGTAGCTAAGTTGATGAATGTTTGTGAGGTAGCTTATGGTGATCTTAAAAATTTTGAAGTAACCGGTGCCGATAAAGAAAAAGGTGCCTTTATGCCTTCAATGCTTTTGTATTGCAGAAAGCCTTTGTCAACCGCAGAGCCACATGCCATCGAACCCTTTGGGCCTGTAACTACCATTATGCCTTATGATAACAATGATGAAGCAATAACATTAGCTAAAATGGGTAAAGGAAGCCTTGTAGGTTCTTTGTTTACCGCTGATGATAATACTGCCAGACAGATTGTATTGAATACGGCAGCCTATCATGGCAGGATGTTGGTCATCAATCGCCATAGTGCAGCCGAAAGTACAGGACACGGTTCTCCAATGCCACAGCTTATTCATGGCGGACCCGGCCGTGCAGGTGGTGGAGAGGAAATGGGAGGTATAAGAGGCGTAAAGCATTTTATGCAACGAACAGCATTACAAGGTTCACCTACAACACTTTCTAATATTTGTAATACATACTTAAAAGGTGCAGCTATTACTGAAGATATTATCCACCCATTCAGAAAATATTTTGATGATCTTAAAATTGGCGACACATTAATCACTCATAAAAGAACCATTACAGAAGCCGACATTGTAAACTTTGCCGGAATAAGTGGTGATAATTTTTATGCTCATACTGATGAAACATCTCTGGAAGGCTCAATATTTGAAAGAAGGGTAGCCCACGGTTATTTCATTATTTCGGCAGCAGCAGGTTTGTTTGTTGATCCAAAGAAAGGCCCTGTGCTTGCTAACTATGGTTTAGATAATTTACGTTTTACGCAGCCTGTTTATGTTGGTGATACCATTCAGGTAAGATTAACTTGTAAGTCGAAAACCAAAAAAGAAGACCGCGAAGGCCAGGTGCCGCAAGGTGTGGTTGAATGGGATGTAGAAGTAACCAATCAACGTGCAGAAACTGTAGCCGTTGAAACGGTTCTGACATTGGTGGCACGAAAAATGTAAGGTTTATGGAAAAAAGATTAAAATTCATGAAAGTTCTTTTTACAGTATGGCTGTGTTTAGCTTTTAGTCTGACAACATTTTCTCAAAACGAATACAATAATTTTGTTGTAGAGCGCAAAAATGTTCAGAAGCAAATTGATGAAATGCTAAAGTCTGACAAGGCATTTAAAAACAAAAATGCAACAGCAGAATTTCAGGCATTAATACGGAAATTACTTGAACTTGACGATAAAATTATTCTTTCTGCAAACTATACGGTAAATATGTTGCAGAATGAAAACAAGGATCTTGAAAAACAAGCTAATCAGAAACCGAAAACTATCATAAAAACGGTTCATGGCAAAACAGTTACCGTTGCCAACGACAGTATTTATGATGCACTTTTTATTGCACAAAACAGGTTAACCAACCTCAATGATGCTTTAAAAGCTAAGGATGGTGCATTTGATCAACTATTAAACAAATCTGATAGTCTGATTGTGGCTAATAAAACGATGCAGGCCAGGTTTGATGCTTTAATGGCTGACAATAAAGCTTTGAGTGAGAAGAATATTGTGCTTATAGTATTTAACTCTTTGGTAGCTGTTGGACTTATTCTTTCCTTATTTTTTCTGCTGAGAAAACCTGTTGCCAAAAAAATGTTGTTAAACACACCTGATAGCGAAAAACCTTTAGCAAAAGTTGAACAGAGTAGAGTAGCGCAGCAAGTACCTGTTGCAAGACCTGTTGAAGTAAAACCCGAGCCTGTAATAAAAGTTTCACCCGAAGGCATATTGTCTGCCTCGCATGATGCATTGGATTTTAAGCTCGATCAGATAGAGAAACTTGCCCGCCTGAAAGAGAAGGGCTACCTGACAGACGAGGAATTTAATGTTCAGAAACGTCAGATACTTGGGGTTTGATTTTTTTTATTTTCAGTCATTTTTGCTGAGCTAAAAAACTGCTGTAAGATTTAATGACAAGTTGATTATTTTTAGTGAATGACATTAGTCATACGGTACTTTAATTGCTGATTAAAAGTGTGTAACTTTTATGTTTTGTTAATAACACTGAAAAGGTATTGAACAATTTGATTTTTGGTTTGATAAATATGGTTATTTTTGCAGCCTTAAATCAAAATTTCAATCATGCCATATTTATTTACTTCAGAGTCGGTATCAGAAGGACATCCTGATAAAGTAGCCGATCAGATTTCAGACGCTTTAATTGATAATTTTTTAGCATACGACCCAACGTCAAAAGTTGCTTGCGAAACATTGGTAACTACAGGTCAGGTTGTGCTTGCAGGCGAGGTAAAGTCTAATGCTTATTTAGATGTTCAGGATATTGCCCGTAAGGTAATCAAAGAAATTGGTTATACAAAGAGTGAATATATGTTTGAAGCACATTCATGCGGTGTGTTTTCTGCTATTCACGAACAAAGCACAGACATCAATCAGGGAGTAGAGCGCAAAAAGCCCGAAGAACAAGGTGCCGGTGATCAGGGAATGATGTTTGGATATGCCTGCCGCGAGACTGACACCTACATGCCTTTAGCAATTGAATTAGCACATTTATTACTTCGTGAACTTGCTGCTATTCGCAGAGAAGGCAAAGTGATGAAATATCTTCGTCCTGATGCAAAATCACAGGTAACTATTGAATACAGCGATGATAACAAGCCACAAAGAATTGATGCAATTGTAATTTCTACTCAGCATGATGACTTTGCAAAAGAGGCAGCCATGCAAAAACAAATCAAACAAGATGTAATCAATATTTTAATTCCGCGTATTCTTAAAAAACTCCCCAAGCGCGTTCAGGTGTTGTTTAATGATAAAATTAAGTACCACATTAACCCAACAGGTAAGTTCGTAATTGGCGGACCACATGGCGATACAGGACTAACAGGAAGAAAAATTATTGTAGATACTTATGGTGGCAAAGGTGCACACGGTGGTGGTGCTTTCAGTGGAAAAGACCCTTCAAAAGTTGACCGCAGTGCAGCTTATGCAACACGACATATTGCAAAAAATCTTGTAGCTGCAGGCGTATGTGATGAAGTGTTGGTTCAGGTAGCNNAAAATGACTGATGGTGAAATATCCAATAAACTTTCAAAGATGAAAGAGTTTGATATGCGTCCATATTTTATTGAGAAACGTTTTAATCTTCGTTCCCCAATCTATTTGGAAACAGCAGCCTATGGTCATATGGGTCGTGAATCTAAGACGGTTGAAAAAGTTTACAATAAAGGTCAGGCGAATGAGAAAAAGGTTAAAGTAAAACTTTTTCCATGGGAAGAATTAAATGCAGTTAACGAAACCAAGAAAGTTTTTGGAATCAAATAAAAAAAGCCCCGCAAGGGGCTTTTTTATTGATGTTTATTTAAAACAGAAATAACAATAATTGTTATCAGCCAAAAAGCATTTTAAAATAAAAGGACGGCTTTCGTAATCTTTCTCTTAAATCAATATCATCAAACATGCAGCTTATTGTCTGTCGGAAGGTTTCGTTTTTTGATGCTTTATTCACTACAAAATTAAACAGTGAAGGATAGTTGCAAAGCTTCTGAAGTGTATGACTCAATTTTAATTCATTCCAAAGTCTGTTATAAATAAACTGATCATAGCCTGATAAAAAATCATTAGCGTAGTTGCTGCTGTTTATTGCATCACGAGCTACTTCTGCTGCACGCATGCCACAATACATGGCATTACTGATGCCCTCACCGCTGAATGGGTCAATCATACTCGCTGCATCACCACATAAAATAATTCTGTTGCCTGATAATTTTCTTTTCTTAGAACCTAAAGGCAATCCCCAACCATCAATGTTGCCAACAATTTTTGCATCATGAAAGCGATCTTTTATTGACGGATTGTTTTTAATGGCAAAAAGCATGGCTTCTTTCAGATTTACTTTTTTTGAACTGATGGTTCGTGTAAGCATACCTGCACCAACATTAGCCATGCCATTAGGTAATGGAAATATCCAGAAGTATCCCGGCAGCATTTCTTTCAGAAAATGCAATTCTATAAAGTTCTCTCTGTGAAATCCTTTTACGCCTGAATAGTATGCCCGCACGCCTCCGCAATAGTGCCCTGCATCGAGTTTATGATCAGGAAACAATTTATTGCAAATGCTATGTGCACCATCACATGCGATGACTAAAGATGAACTTATATTGTAAGTTTCCTTACTCTGTAAATCTAAAACATTCAATGTAACATCTTCTTCGCCTTTTGTGATTTTCTTTACTTCACTATTTTGCAGAAAATTACAATACTCGGGGTTCAATAATTTAATCAGTGAGTAATCAAAATCCATTCGCTTGCTCACATATCCGGGTGAATGATTTATAGTTGAGTTTACCGCCTTAAACGGAACTTCCAATGTTTTACCATTTGGAGCACCAAACAATATTCCATTGCTTCCGAGACAGTTTTCATTTTGTACTAATAGCTGCTGAATCAAATCCGGATTGAGTTTTTTCAGAACAGGTAAAACTTTCCCACTTAAAGCATCACCACAAATTTTGTCACGTGGAAAAACTGCTTTATCAATCAGTGTATGTTTGATGCGAAACGATGAAAGAAACATGGATGCAGTTGCACCTGCAGGACCTGCACCTACTATAGTAATGTTGTTTTTTAACGGCTCAGTTTTATTCAACACAATAATTCTATCAATTAACTACTGAAGCATTTTCATATACTTTCAAATGATTGTAAAGCGTATCGCGTTCAACAGCTATAAAACCATTCTGAGAAATCAAATCAACTAATTCCTGTGTGGATAATGTTGGATTTTGCTCCTCTGAACCTGCCATAGTGTAAATACGTGTTGAGTCATCAATTGTGCCATCCATATCGTCAACACCAAAATTTTGTGCGAGTTGAGCAGTTGCTCTGCCAATCATAGGCCAATATGCTTTTACATGCTGAAAGTTATCTAAAAATATACGAGCAACAGCATAGTTTCTTAAATCCTCTATCTGTGTGCTTTCATCAAGATGACTCATCTCATTATCCTTATTCCTGAATTTTAAAGGAATAAAAGTCTGAAACCCCTTTGTGTTATCTTGTAGATTTCTTAATCTGTTCATGTGGTCAATGCGATGTGCATAGCTTTCATAATGGCCATACAACATTGTTGCATTTGAAGGTATGTTTAATTGATGTGCTTCCTGATGAATATTCAACCACTGCTCAGCATTACATTTATCTGCACATATTTTATTGCGAATTTCCTCGTCAAATATTTCTGCGCCACCTCCGGGAATACTATCTAACCCATGTTCTTTCAGATATTGAAGTCCTTTTGCATTTGTCATTTTGGCCTTGCGAAACATGTACTCCAATTCAACAGCAGTAAATGCTTTGATATGCAGAGAAGGATTGATGTTTTTTATTTCCTTCAACAAACCTGCAAAATAATGTAAATCCATTTTCGGATGTACACCACCAACCACATGCACTTCAGTTATTGTTCCTTGCGGATAAGCCCTTACTTTATCGAGCATTTCATCAATACTAAGTTCCCAGCCATCTTCGCGGTGCTTGTAGTCCTTACTATAGCTGCAAAACCTGCAAGAAAAAATACAAACGTTTGTGGGCTCAATATGTATATTCTTATTAAAGTAAGTGAAATTTTTGTTTTTACGGGTTCTTACTAAGGTTGCCAAACTGCCTAAAAAACCAAGTTCGCCTTTTTCGTAAAGCGCTAATCCTTCTTCCGGTGTAATTCTCTCTGCATTAACAACTTTCTGTGCAATCATTTTCAACTGCGGGTCAACAGATGATTTTAAAATTATATCGCTCGTCATACTCAAATCCAAATATTATGCAAAGAAACATAAAATAAAGAAAATGGTTTTGATTTTCATGTAGCTTTGCGCCATTTATTTGATAATAATATGCAAAAAATTATTGCTGTTTGTGCTGCATTCCTGATTTCTGTAAATTGTTTTGCCGGTGAAAAAGATTGTCATTGCACTCCTTTATTTAAACATGGAAAAGGAACCTTTTATCTTACTTGGGGCTACAATCTCGATTGGTTTTCAAAAAGCGACTTACATTTAAAGGGTAATGATTTTGGTGGTTATGATTTTACATTGTACGATGCAAAAGCGCATGATAAGCCCGGGTTGAAATATATTTTCGGTTCAGCCATTTCTATTCCGCAATATGTGTATCGTGCCGGATATTTTTTTGGCGATAAACATGATTTAGGTGTAGAGATTGCATTTGATCATACTAAATATATTATGACCAACAATCAGCAGTTACATCTTAAAGGCAACATCAATGGTACATATTATGATCAGGACACCTTGGTTGGTAAAGACTTCCTGATGTTTGAACATACTAACGGTGCAAATTTTTTAATGGCCAACTTGATGAAGCGCTATTGTCTTCTTTCTTCTGCTTCAAAAAACCACAGATTACAATTGATTTTAAAAGCCGGTGGTGGTCTGGTAATCCCACGAACTGATGTAACAATATTTGGTAACAGGTTAGACAATAAATTTCATATTGCAGGCTATGTTTTTGGTGTTGATGCCGGATTTCGTTACGACCTGATGAAATATTTTTTTGTTGAAACAAGTTTAAAAGGTGCTTTCGCCAACTTTACAAATGTTTTAACTGTTGGTGATGGACGTGCACATCATCATTTTTTTGCAGGTGAATATATTTTTGCTGCAGGATTTCAAATCGGACTGTAATAGTACTTTAGTCAGTAAAAGTTGGTTTACCTATCTTTGTCCCATTCATGTGGAAGTTTTTAGCGAATAAAATTTTAAGAAATCGCATTGCATTTATTGTAGTGCTCCTTTTACTGACTGTATTTATGGCCTATAAGGCTTTAAATATTAAGTTGTCCTACGAATTTGTAAGAGTGTTGCCCACAACCGACCCTGCTTATGTAGAGTATGAAAATTTTAAACAGAAGTTCGGAGAAGATGGTAGTGTTATGGTCATTGGTTTTGCTGACAGTAGCATATTTCAAATAGAAAAGTTCAACAGTTGGTTTCTGCTTTCAGACAAAATCAGAAAAATGGATGGCATTCAAAATGTACTTTCTATAGGTGATTTGTATGATGTTGTCAGAAATGATTCGCTACATAAGTTTGATTTTGTCTCCTTAGTTAAATCCTTACCACAACGTCAATCAGAAATTGATAGCATTAAAAACCGAATTGACGAACTGCCATTTTATGATGGACTGATTTTGAATCGTGAAACACATGCTACGGTGATGGCTATCACTTTTCGTAAAAAAGATCTTGACAGCAAACATCGTATTGATATTGTTAATGAGATAAAAAAGGAAGCAGATGCCTTTGGTCGTTTACATAACATTGAATTGCATTATTCCGGAATGCCCTACATACGCACTGCCGTTATGGAGAAGGTGTCGCATGAGTTGAAATTATTTTTGTTACTGGCAGTGTTGATAACTGCATTTATTCTTTGGGTGTTTTTCCGAACCATTTCATCCGTAGTGTTTTCAATTTTGGTGGTAGCCATTGGTGTGGTTTGGAGTATGGGAAGTATTGAATTGTTTAATTTCAAAATCACCATTCTGACTGCGTTAATTCCACCACTGATTATGGTCATAGGTGTGCCCAATTGTATTTTCCTGATCAATAAATATCATAGTGAATATGCAAGGCATGGCAATCGTATCAAAGCATTAGCACGAATGATTTCAACGGTAGGAATCTCACTTTTTTTAGCCAACATAACCACAGCTATTGGATTTGGTGTGTTGGTTTTTACCAACAGCTCATTTCTCACTCAGTTTGGAATGGTTGCCGCCATCAACGTGATGGTTACTTATTTTATTACACTTGTCTTTATTCCCATTATTCTTAGTTTTCTTCCACCACCTTCCGTGCGTCAGATGCGACATTTGGAAGGCAAAAGAATGCGTAAGATTTTAGAGTGGGTTGATTTTATTGTTCATCATAAGAGGAATCAGATTTATGTAGTAATAGTTTCGTTGACACTGCTTGCTGTTTATGGAATGACAAAGATTGATGTCACCGGATATGTGGTAGATGATTTGCCTCGAAAAAATCCTGTTTACACAGACATGCATTTCTTCGAGAAAAATTTTAAAGGCGTATTGCCATTTGAAATTTTTGTTGACACGAAAAAACCTAATGGCGTATTTGACAATAATGGTCGCGTTCTTTATAAAATGAAAGCTTTGCAGAAGCAATTGGAAAACTATCCGGAGTTAAGCAAAGCATTATCTATAACCGAAGCATTAAAGTTCAGCTATCAGGCTTATCGTGGTGGCGACCCTAAGTATTATGTTTTGCCCGGCATCAGTGAGCTTAAAAATCTGAATGATTATACCTCTACCGTTAAAGGAAATGAGAACAGATTGAAATCTTTTATTGATTCATCAAGACAATATACACGCATCAGTATGCAAATGGCTGATGTGGGTTCTAAAAAAATTAAAACACTGCTGGCCGACATTCAACCCAAAGTTGATTCAATTTTTGATAGCTCACAATATCATGTAAAACTTACAGGACATAGCCTGATGTTTCTAAAAGGTAACGACTATCTTTTGTACAACCTTTATGAAAGTCTGATAATTGAAATATTGCTGATTACTATTGTTGGAATGGCATTGTTCCGTTCGATCGGAATTATACTTTTAAGTAAGTTGCCTTGCCTTATTCCTCTTGTTATAACAGCAGGAATAATGGGTTTTTTTGATATCCGTTTCAAGCCTTCAACAATACTTATTTTTAGTATTGCCTTTGGTATTTCAAGCGATGGTACAATTTATTTTTTATCCAAATACAGGCAAGAATTAAAGCAGAATAAAAAATCCATTAGCGAAGCAATCTCCGCTACAATTATGGACACAGGATTTTCAATGATTTATACTGCCGTAATTCTGTTTTTCGGATTCAGTATTTTTGCTGCTTCCGATTTTGGTGGCACTGCTGCATTAGGACTGCTTATTTCAATTACTTTGTTAGTAGCTATGGTCACTAATTTGATTTTATTACCATCGCTCTTACTCTCAATCCACAAATGGGTCAGCCGTAAAGAAATTATCAGCGAGCCACTCATTGAGCTCGATGATAATGAAGAGAGTTAAGCTTTTTGTTAACATGGTTTAGCGGAAAACTTCCTTATCGTTAGAGATTGCAATAATTTTTTATGCTGATGTTTGGAATATCAATCATCATCAAATGAAATCATCTTCCAATGCAGGGGCATTAGCAACTATCATAACTGTTTTTTTCTTTTGGGGATTTGTGGCAGCATCAAATGGCATCTTTATTCCATTTTGTAAGTCGCACTTTAACCTGTCACAATTTCAGTCTCAGTTAATTGATACGGCATTCTATGCAGCCTATTTTATCGGCTCATTATTATTGTGGTTCAGCTCCCAATTATTCCGTGTTGATATTCTCAATAAGTTAGGATATAAACAAGCTGTCATTGCAGGATTGTTAATTTCTGTTGCAGGCTCTCTGTTGATGATTCCTGCTGTAGGTTCCGGATCTTTTAGCTTTATTCTTTCAGCATTTTTTGTAATTGCATTAGGATTCTCTCTTCAGCAAACTGCTGCACAACCTTTTGTTACAGCATTAGGCACTGCCGAAACAGGCGCACACAGACTAAACCTTGGTGGTGGTGTAAACTCTTTTGGAACATTGCTTGGTCCAATATTAGTCAGTCTTGTATTGTTTGGCAACCTTAGCCCCGAAGCTGCTGCCAGTGCAACCGTTGAATCTGTTGATACAGTTTACTACATACTGACAGGTGTTTTTTTAATGGCAGCTTTATTGCTTACTGTTGCTAAACTTCCAAAGGTGCACAGTACAGAAAAATTTGAACCCGGTCTGGGTGCTTTAAAATTTTCTCAACTGCGATGGGGTATGCTTGCCATTTTTGTTTACGTTGGAGTAGAGGTAACCATTCAAAGCAACATGGGTGCGTTACTGGCATTGCCGCAGTTTGGAGGACTCTCAACAGCACAAATATCACCTTACATTTCTCTTTACTGGGGTAGTTTAATGATTGGTCGCTGGACAGGAGCCATCAGTGCTTTTAATTTTAAGCCAACAACTAAAAAACTGCTCATGATTGTTCTGCCGATAGTTGCTTATATCATTGTTTTATTGGCCAATTATCTTCGTGGCAATGAAATTGCCAATCTGTTACCCTATAGTCTTTGTGTTGCTGCACTCATTGCAGGAAGTTTTTTAGCGCAGGAAAAGCCTGCACGTATGTTGTTTATTTTTTCTGTTGGCGGTATTCTGGCAATGCTAATCGGACTTCTTACAGAAGGACAGGTTGCCATGTTTGCTTTTATCAGTGGTGGCTTGTGCTGTAGCATCGGATGGCCTTGTATTTTTGCTTTAAGCATAACAGGGTTGGGTAAATTTACCGGACAAGGCTCTGCTTTTCTGATTATGATGATTCTTGGTGGGGCATTAATTCCTCCTTTACAAGGCTATTTAGCTGATGTAACTGATATCCATTCCAGCTATTGGATAACAGTATTTTGCTTTGCCTACTTAGCTTGGTTTGCCATAAAAGTTAAAGCTGTTTTACAAAAACAAGGTTTTCATACCAATCAATAAAAGCGTTAACATTTTTTTGTTTTGGCTAATTAAAATATCCTTTACATTAGCCATCTCACTTTTTATTTATGCAACCACAAAAAGAGTTTAAGCCATACATCTCAGCAACAGATTCAATGGCAGAGTTTACACTCAAATCAATTCTGCTCGGTGCCATGTTTGGAATCATCTTTGGAGCATCAACAGTTTATCTGGCATTAAAGGCAGGGTTAACTGTTTCTGCATCTATTCCCATAGCCGTTCTTGCTATAAGTATTGGCCGTAAGTTTTTTAAGACAACTATTCTGGAAAATAATATTATTCAGACAACAGGTTCTGCAGGTGAGTCTATTGCTTCCGGTGTGGTTTTTACATTGCCTGCATTTTTGTTTTTATCGGTAAATGAAAGTGGTATCAGCAATGGAATGCAGTATTTCGAGTACTGGACCATTTTTACTTTAGCTGTTTTGGGAGGAATGTTAGGTACATTAATGATGATTCCGCTACGCAGAAGTCTTATTGTTAAAGAGCATCAAACATTACCTTATCCTGAAGGAACTGCCTGTGCTCAGGTTCTTATTGCAGGCGAAAAAGGTGGAGACTTTGCTCGTACTTCCTATCTTGGTTTAGGCTTTGCTATGTTATATGCCATATTTCAAAAAGTATTTCATGTCATTGCAGAAGTTCCTGCCTTTGTAACCAAGCAAACCAATAAATATTTGCCATCAGCCACTGTAAGCGGAGAAATAACTCCGGAATATTTGGGAGTGGGCTATATCATAGGCCCGAGAATTGGTGGTATGCTGGTTGCAGGTGGTGTACTGGCCTGGTTAGGACTAATACCCTTGCTGGCAACGTTAGTGCCTACGGATGTTATTGCTACACAGCTTGTAAAATTAGGATATTTAAAAGATATTCTCACTGCCGGTGGACCCGGTGGATGGAATCCGGAAACACACACTTTTAATGATATGGCCGATGCTATTTATCGTGCCTATGTCAGACAAATAGGTGCTGGTGCTGTCGCAGCAGGCGGTTTTATTACCTTACTCAAAACAATACCTACCATTATTTCATCTTTTAAAGAAAGTGTGAGCTCTCTCAAAGAAGGACAAGGTGCCAAAACAGTTTCAAGGACTGAAAATGATTTATCATTCAAAACAGTTATTGTAGGTTCAGTTGTTTTAATCATTCTTATGGCATTATTACCACAGGTGCCCGGTGAATCTTTTATCAATAAATTACTCATCGGATTACTAATAGTTGTGTTTGGCTTTTTCTTTGTAACAGTTTCAAGCCGCATTGTCGGTATCATTGGTAGCAGTAATAATCCTATCTCAGGAATGACCATTGCCACCATCATGGGTACTGCTTTAGTTTTTATTGCTATCGGCTGGACAGGTAAGGTTTTTGAACCGATGGCTCTTGTTGTTGGTGGGCTGGTTTGTATTGCCGCTGCCAATGCCGGTGCAACTTCGCAAGATTTAAAAACCGGTTATATTGTGGGTGCCACACCACGCAATCAACAAATGGCACTTTTTATCGGAGCAATAGTATCATCTGTAGTTATCGGCTTTACCGTAAAATATCTCGACACACCTACTGCCGATTTAACAGCACAGGGAATACAACATGCCATTGGCGAAAAGTATGCTGCACCTCAGGCTACCTTAATGGCTACTTTGATAAAAGGTTTGTTGAGCCACAACCTCGACTGGCAGTTTGTTTTGGTTGGCGTTTTTGTAGCTATCACTATGGAGCTTTGTGGAGTCAATGCATTATCCTTTGCCGTTGGCGCCTATCTTCCTTTAAGCACCACGTTGCCCATTTACGCAGGTGGCGTTGTAAAAGGTATTGTTGACTGGAGAGCAAAACGTAAACATAAAAAAGCCGAAGGTGATGATGAATTAGGCAAAGGAAATTTGTTTGCAACAGGTTTGGTTGCAGGTGGAGCCTTGGCAGGAGTAGTAGTAGCACTTCTTTCAGTTGATGAAGGTATATTTGCAGCTCTCGAAAAAATAAACATGCATCACAATATTGCCAATGTTATTGGCGAAAACGGCTATCAATTGCTTGGAACTGTCTTTTTTATTGCTATGGCCATTGTGCTTTACCGAATTGCAATTAAACCCGAAAAAAAAGACATTGAATAATTAGTTTTAAATCAATTTAAGATGAAAAAGAAATTATTAGGGGTTGTATTTAGTTTATTTATACTGACAGGATATATTTCTTGCTCACAGCCTTCAAAAGAAAAGATTGAACCTAAAATTAAATGGATGGATTTTGAAAGCGCTGTTGCTGCATCACAAAAAAATCCAAAAAAACTTTTTATTGACGTTTATACCGACTGGTGTGGGTGGTGCAAAAAAATGGATGCATCAACTTTTATGGACGACTCTGTTGCAGCCTATATCAATGCTAATTTTTATCCGGTAAAGTTTAATGCAGAAAGTAAAGACACCATCCGTTTCTTTGATCAGGTATTTGTTTTTGTTCCGGATTATAAAAGCCATGAACTGGCCATATCTTTACTGAACCGGCAAATGGGCTATCCGTCTTATGTTTTTCTGGACGAGAAATTTGCTTCCATCAAAGTACAGCAAGGATATATGTCTGTTGAAACTTTAATGCCTCTTTTGCATTACTTTGCCAAAGATGCCTACAAAACAAAAACGTTTGAGGAGTTTACGAAGTAGTAATCTTGAAATATTTTTAGCGTCTTGCCGGCAAGTCACTTTAATTTAAACAAATTTGTTACTCCACCACCACCAACCGTGCTGTGCCCATGTTTGACAGGCCCCTAATCACTACAGTATAGACACCTGCTGCCAGCGCNNGGCTACCTCCAAGCCCATCATATTGATGACAGAATAACTGCCATCATGTTTTCAGATTGCTACTCAACAGAAATATTGTCCTTCACACACTCTGTGAGGCGTTTAAGGGGCTCCTTTTTGAAGGAAGCAAATTTTTTGATAATGATTGTTGGGCTTACAGTAAACACTTCATTTGTCCGAACTTCACTTTCATATTTCAGTTCTCGGTCAATGTCTGTTGGTGCAATAGCAAAAGAAAACTTATCTCCTCTGATTACAGAAGTGATTTTTGCAACGATGTAATTCTGTTTATTAATGGAATCCTTTGAAATAATAACCGCTGGTCGTTGCTTGGTAATTGAAAGGTCGGTATAAGGATACGGAAGTAATATGATGTCGCCTTGGTTATATTCCATAGCTATTAATAGTTGTTCCAATGTTCATCTTCGTTGCTGCCCCAATCAGTTGCTAATACTGGCTTGGATAAGTTATAAGAGCTATGAACATCGGCTATGTCTTGGAGATTAAAATATAAAAAGTCAACGGTTTCAAAAAAATCCAAAGCTGCAATCTTGAAGTCGCGGAACTCTCTGTTGTCAATTGGTTCAATGACAGTTCTGAGTTTTGATAACACTGGAATTATGGGACTAATTGAGTTTAACTCCTTAGATGCTTCGTTTGGCGACAAGTCTTTGAGATAATACAAAGAGCCACGCAATTTGATTGTAGAATCTTTAATCTTCGGAATGGCAAACTTCTCATATTTCTCCCAAATAGTTTCAGCGATATTGAAACTTGAAAGAACCCCAAGAGATTCTAAAATGTTTGTTGTAAATGTTAGGCTATAAACCATGTCGCAAAGATACAATTTAATAGCGGTCTGTCAATGATTTAATAGGAAAAGTCTGTTCGTTAAACAATAAGTGTTCGGGTTATGCAGTGTTTACAGCCATTGCCGTGGGTAGGCTTTTGAAACCAAAATCTATCTGCCAGCACCAACGTTTATAAATTGCTTAAATGTGTCTATTTGCATAACCCGCCCATGCGTGCCAGCCATTGAAAACTTTGTGCCTGCGTTACATTGAATAAACTTACGTAGGAAGAAATAAGAAGTAAAAGTAAGATTACTTTTTTCATGATAAATTGTTTTTTTTAATTACTTTTTTACTTTGTTACTCCACCACCACTAACCGTGCTGTGCCCGTGTTTGACTGGCCTTGTATCACTACGGTATAGACACCTGCTGCCAGCGCTTGAGTGCTTATGGTGCCTTTACCTTTTTGAAACGTACCTATGGCTACCTCCAAGCCCATCATATTGATGACAGAATAACTGCCATTGGTTATTGCCGTAGCAAAGGTTACTGCCTCACCTTTGGCAACAGGGTTTGGCCACACACTGATGCCTGCTACCGTTGCTGCAGTTAAATCCGGACTCATGCCCGTTGTGCAGTTGTAGCCATACTTGGCAATAAAACCATCGGAATGGCCTCCTGCACTTTGCACACTGTGTGTTCCTGCAGTTAATATGTTACTAAATGAACCTGCAATGTAAATATTGTTTAAATTATCTTTTGTTGCTGCGTTTATTTCGGTGGCACCTGCGTTGGTTAATCTCACAGCATTTAAAGCATTTCCGTTACTATCAAAACGGGCTATAAATGCATCATCGTTACCAGCTCCAACCCACGAATCCTGCAACGTATCATTTCCCACTATAGCAAGACCCCTATATTCTTTTGCTATGGTTAAATTGTCGGGCATGGCGCTATCAATTTTGCCTGAGTAACCAACATACACTTGTGTTGCCCATACAGGTTGTCCCAAGGGCGACAGTTTAATTAGGAAAGGGCTTGCACCAGAAGGGGCAATAGGATCTGTGAATACAAAATTGCCACACTTAAGGCCTATGTAAGCAAGTCCGGTTACAAAAATATTATCGTTTGCGTCTATTCTACAATCAAATGCAAGTGAGCCGTTAAGACCTATGGTTGTATCGGTAAACATATACGACCAATCAAAAATACCGGAATTTGAAAATTTAAACACAAGGGCTTGATAGCTGCCCGGTTTGGGATTATAAATAGTTTGGTTACCTACCAAAACCGAATCTTCGGTAAAATAACTGTTGAGTATATAATTGTCCTGCGAATCCATAGTAACACAATATGCGCCCACAGAATAATTAGTACTAAAGGTAAATATTGATTGCATAATGCCTGATGTATCAAACCTTGAAATATAGGGTGCTGTATTGGGCTCAGTGGTGTTCCAGCCGGGGAATAATAATCCAGGGCTTGAACCAAATGAAACTACCGGTTGCCCATTGCTATCTAATAATACCTTGAAACCTCTTGACCCACCGCTAATGGCAGCCGTACCTGCTGCTTTAATCCATAAGTAATTGCCACTTGTATCAAATTTAGCAAGAAACATATCTATATGAACATCAGTAAAGGTAGTATCAAAAAAAGTGCAGGGCCGGTTAGGTGTAGATGAAATTCTTCCTGTTAAGTAAATATGCCCTATATTATCTAATACTAGATCGCCAGCATCATCTTCGTCTAAACCTCCAGCAGTTTTAACCCACACAAGGTTACCATGACAATCATACTTGCATAAAAACATATCATAGCCTCCATAAGTAGTAACAGGCACACCGCCAAAATTGGCTATGGAGCGTATGCGTCCGCAGGCATAAACGTTGCCATCGGCATCTACCTCAATATCACGTACCCATTCATCGGGGTCAAAGTTGAGGTCAGAGTCTGGCCCGCCCATGCGTGTCAGCCATTGAAAACTTTGTGCCTGCGATACATTCAGCAGCCCTGTAGCAAAAAAATATATACTGAGTAATAAAATTGCTTTTTTCATGATAAATTGTTTTTTAAAATGACCATTATATTTTTTTTACACTATTGGTTGGTGTACTCCTTTTAGCCGCTGCCCTAATGCAGCGGCATAAGGAGTTAAGCTACTATTTAATAACACTGAACTTTTGTGTCAGTACGGTTTTGCCGTCAGTGCTTATTGTAAGGTAATACATTCCTTCCGGAAGCATGGACGTATTGTACCTGACAAAGCCGGTGTTTGCCATTATGTGCCTGATGTTGATGACTGCACCACGGGCATTGGTCAATGTCAATACACTGTTTAGGTCTTTGCCTGATGCAGCAGGCAAAACAAACTGCACCAAGGCTTGGCTACTTGCCGGATTGGGCATGATGGTAAGCTGCGGCTCATCAGCATGTTGCTCCTTGAGTGCTGCTGTCAGGCGCGTGTTGCCGGTGCCACCACCATTGCAATCAGGTAAATTAAAGCATTTATAAACAAAGCAATAGTCACCGGTCATCACATCATAGAAATTAACATACAGGCACATCTGTCCATTGGTGGGTGGCAAATCGGTAAAGATTCCTTGCAAGGCAGTGATGCCGCCTCCGGTGGTGCTTGCAGGAAAGCCTGTGAGGGTGCCGCTGCTAAGGCTGTACATGGCACTCCAGTTGCCCGGTGGCAGACTCACATTAAGGTTAACGGCATAGGTCTGATTGCCATTGGCATCAAGGTTGATGCAGTAGATTTCGTCCATTTCCATCTCCCATCCGCATTTTGGGGTAGGGCAGTCCGGAGGCTTCACACAAAAGGTGTAGGTGCAGCTCAATGATGGGTCAGGGTCGGTGTAGGTAAGGGTAAAGCAAGGTAATATATCGTCTATTTGATAAAAGCCCAAAATACCCTCAATCATCACATCGTTGCCATTTACCTGGTAGGTCCATGGGGTGATGTTGGTATTGCCTCCCGGTGGGTTGGGTGCCAGCGTAAAAGTGCCCGTAGGTATCAGGTTGTTGAAATGCACGGTAAACTGAAAGTGGTAAAACGACTGTCCGTTTAAGTCTGTGCCTAAGCATTGGTACCAGTCTTCGCGCACCTCGGTTATCTTACATGGGCAGGTACGAACAGTAACATAAATAGGGTCGGTAGTTATTTTGCACCCCATGTCGCTCACCAATTCCAACTGCACAATGTAGGAGCCCGGTGCTAAGGTGCCACCACCGGCCAGCGCATTGTTAATGTCCAGATCGCCCACAGGGCTTGCATAACCGGAATAAGGAGCATTCAGGTATTGCGAGTTAATTATCCATGTCCAGCGGGCGTAGGATATGCCATAGCTACCGGGTATGACAATGTGGTTTTGGTCATTGTCGCAGCGATCCAGACATCCGCTGACGAGCCAGCTTATATCAGGGTTGGCATTAACCCTAACAATGGCGCTTTGGCTGGTGCAGCCAGATGCAGGGTCGGTAAATATTGCATTGTAATTGCCGGTGTTAGGCACCGTTATGGGGTTGGTATTGCCGCCCTGACTCCAGTTCAGTACTAAGGTTGCAGCCCAGTTAGTTGCCGTAAGGGTTACGGCATTGTTTTCGCAGCCGGGTGTGGGCTGCACCGCTACTAAAGGCACAGTCGGAGGGTCAAGTACGTTAAATGTTTTAGACACCAAGGTGCTGCAGCCGTCAGCCGTAGTCAGCATCAGGGTAACGGTGTAGGTGCCTGTGGCCGGAGGTGCTATGTGAATGGCTGAGGCCTGAAGGTTGGTGCTGGGTGGGGCAAGCATTAATCCACCGGGCAGTGGCTGCCATTCATAGCTGCCATTGCCGCTGTAGCCGTCAAAAAACACCGCTTCGCCCTGGCAATAGTCACTCTTGCCTCTGACTATCAGGTTGGGCACATTATATACCGACACATCGGCAAATCTGGGTGATACATATTTGCAGCCGCTGGCAGCATCAAAAACGGTAATGTAATACTGCCCTGTAGAATGCACCGGTAGCGTAGGTGTAACAGCACCGGTACTCCATAAATAATCAGTAGGAATAATAGAATTACCTCCACCCTGCAATACATCAGGATAATATCCTAAAGTTTTAGAAGCACCCGGACAAAAACTGTTTAATGGTGGTATTGGAAAGCCATTTAATCTATTCTCATAAACAGAAACATAATCATCATCGGTATAATAACAACCGTAGTTATCATAGACTTTTAGTTCTACATGATATGTAGGAATTGAAAAAGCATCATACACCCTTTGCGCATCAATGTGTTGCACGCTAGTCGGGAAAAGCGGAGCATAGGAGGCACCGTCACCAAAATCCCACAGGGCATGATGTACCTGAGTAACAGAGCCGGTGAAATTAAAATTAACCACTGTTTGTTTTTCGCAAAAAGGCGGATTGGGGGCAATGGTAAAGGCAGCACCGGGAGGTGTGGGTATCAACAACTGGTTGAGGGTGTTATTTTGGGTGCAGGTGTAGCCCGAGGAAGTAGTTACGGTAACACTAACGGTATGATTGCCGGTGGGGCTTACCGGAATAGTATTGCTGATGGGGCCGTTGCCTATGTTGCCACCATCAAACAACCATTGGTAGCTGTTTATGGGGTTTGTACTGAAGACACTGGCATTGAAAGTAAAATTATAGGCACCGGGTGTTGCTGCCGAAGGGCAAGATATATGGGAATAAATATATGCCTTAACCGGTATGTTTAACGATACACAATCACTGTAGCAATGCACCACACCATTGATAGTATTATACACTGTTACACAGATATTGTAATTGCCTTGGTATTCGTAGGTATGCGTTATATTACTGAAGGATGTATTGGTGGTGGTAACAATAAGTGGTGTAGTGTTGTCGCCCCAATCTATAACATAACCGGTAATGGGGCCTCCGCTAATAGTGCCACCAATGGTAACCGACCCACAGGCTGTATTAAACACCGGAGTATTAAATTGTATGGTGTAGCCAATCAAATCAGGACAAGCAACAGGGCAATCGGGTACTGCTATTGATGCCATGTCCACGCAGCCATTGGCACCGGTAATGGTAACAGTATAGTTTGCCGCAGCATTGATAGTGATGCTTGGCGTAGTAGCCCCTGTTGACCATTGGTAGCTGTTTTGCCCTGCAGGCAGTGCCGTTAAGGTGATGGGTACCGTACTCAAGCAAAACAACGAAGATCCAATATAAGCTCCCGGCCCGGGGTTTACCGTAACGGCACTACTTGCCGAAGAAAGGCAGCCATCCACATCGAGTGTTACGGTGATTGGGAAGGTGCTGATGCCGGAGCCATCAATGCTGTAAACGTGAATGATGCCTGCTGGGTCGTATGGAAAATTTTGACCGGAACTGCCAACAAAATCACCCCAGTTCCAGGTATAGTTGGCATAGTTATAGGTTCCTGCTGCGGGCTGTGGGGTAATGTTAAAAGTGGCCGGCACATTGTCGCAGGCAGGGTTGGGCCCTGTGATAGTGAATGGCGCCCCTCCTTTTACATCTAATCTAAAGGTAAAATAGGGGTTAATACCGCCACAAGTATAGGTGTCAAACTTAATGATGGTATTCAATTGCAGGGTGTTGTTCCACTGTATTTCTAAAACCATTTCATCATTAGCATTTACTGTAGCACTCACCACAGAACCAATATCCGAAGGGAGGATACTTATTTCGTACAGGTCAATGTTATAACTGCTCCAATTGGCAATTTTATAGGTTTTGTGGGTGTTGAGGCAGGATTTGCCCACGGGTGTAGGGGAGGTACAGTCCAGCGACAGTGGTACGGCTGTTCCTGCAATATCTTCTGTTAAAGCACAGACATCGGGCATGATAAAAACTTTTTTTACAGGCGATAAATTTATGGGTAACGAAACACAACCGGTATTGGGGTCATACTCTGTAACGGAGATTGTATAGGGCATTGTGGTACCCCATGATATGGATAACGTGCTACCATTGCCGGTGGCAGGTGTGCCGCCTGTCACCGTCCAGTTAAGGACATTGGTGGGGTTAAATGGTGTGCAGGTATAAAGGTAGGAGGCACCGGCACAAGGTTTCATTTCGCCAGAGAGGGCTGTGGGTGATGGTGGTGTAGGGTTAACGGTTATGGAATAATTTACTGTTGGCGTGCAATAATTTCCTGAAAAATCATTTACCTGTACTGTATAACTGCCGGGTGATAGGGTGCCGGTAATATTAGCCGGAATAATAAAAGGAGCAGATTGTACTAAAGGACCGTAGATTACACTGCCTGTATTATCAAGCAGTGTCCATTCAAATTGCTGAGTTGCATTAATACTGTATGTAGCCACTGCACCGGAGCAAATGGTTTGATCTCCTGTCACTGTCACGGGTGGTTTAATAGTTATATTCATGATACTGTTGCCATCCGGACATTCGAAGAAAGAGTTTACATAGGTTACCCCAATACTACCTGCACATGGCGGAGTAGTGCAATCGGCCCACTTAACAATAACACTATTGGTGTTTTGACCCGAAACAAAAGTGCCTCCTGTTATTGACCAACTGAAAAGACTGCCCGGCATTGCAGGCACACTATACTGTGCAACTAAATTATCAGTACATATAAGCGATGAGCCTTGTATATTGGCATTGCTACTGATAATTGGTACAATCATACTGGCAACTGCATTGCAATTAGTGAGGCAATTTACTCCTGTAAAAGATACGATTCCCGGACCATTGCTGCCATCCAACCAATGAACGGTAATAGTATTGCCGTAGGGTGTATTGCTGGTAATAACACCGGCACTCGGTGGTGAAATTGTCCATAAATACTGACCACCCTGCTGTGGAGGGCATTGTACATTTACACTGTAGGTGTCAGAAGCACCTTCGCATACTGGAGTAGGACATTGTATTTCTACTGCCTCATCCGGTGTTACTTCTATTATCATGTAAGCAGTAGCCGTACAACCACATTGATTGGTAATGGTCAATTGTACCTGATAAGACCCAGGTAATGTAAAAATGTGATTATCGTCTTGGTCGGTAGAGGTGTTATCATTTCCACTGGCAGGGTCGCGAAAATCCCAATACCAACTGGCTATTGGCGATTGTACTGATGCTTGTTTGACATGACCTAAAAAATGAACTGTTGTTCCACTGCAAACCTGTAATACCTGATTGGTTTGACTGTCGTTAAATGGTTGAGTAGTAAAAAATGCTTCTGGCGTAGGAATAATAGTGATACAATGTTCAACACTGATACTGCATCCTGTAGCATCGGTCTGTGTAACCTGAACTACTCCACTGCCGGCAACATTCCATTGTACTTCAATATCGGTTGTGCCTTGCCCACTAAGGATGCCCCCCCCCCCCACAGTCCAAACGTAGGTGTGACCGGTAACAGGCTGGATATGATAACCCACTTGGCCATTTTCGCAAACCTTCCAACAAAGGTTTGGGTCGGGGATGGGGTCGTGTTTATCATCATACAATATGCACTGCGAGGTAAAGTCTGTGGTAATAACAGGCGCAGGAAAATTACAGTTTTGGCCATGCAATAACGTGCCGTAAAAACAAAGAAACAAAACTGCTATGAGTCTGTTTCGTAAATTGGTAACAAGGTTGTTTTTCATGGCTAATGCTTTTTACATGACTGTAAAGGTATAGGCAATAAAATTAAAAAACAAAAATTAAGTCAATAAATTTACCAACTATTTTTATAGCACCTGCTTTAAGATGAGAATTTGAAAGAAAAGTGTAACGTATAAAGTTTGGACTAATCCCTTGTGAGGTTTATCGTTAAGAGTTTAATACCCTAATATTTTCATCATAGACTTAGAGCTTTGTTCTTTGGCAAAAAGCCACATGCTCAATTCGCCTTCTTCTGTTTTATCAATCAACACATGCTTGGGTGCCGGAAGCAAACAATGTTGTATGCCGCCATAGCCTCCTAAAGAATCCTGATAGGCACCGGTATGAAAAAAGCCCAGATACAAAGGGTCGTCAGCTGTTGACTGAGGCATAAAAACTCTGTTTTTGACAGACTCCATGATGTAGTAATCTTCACCATCACAAGTAATACCGCCAAGGTTAACACGTTTTTGTTCTTTATCCCAGTGATTGATGGCAAGCATAATAAATTTTTGTTTAATACCCCAGGTGTCGGGTAGTGTAGTGATAAAACTGCTGTCTATCATATACCAAAGCTCCTTATCGTTTTGTTGTTTTACTCCTGTAACCGAATATAAAATTGCACCACTCTCGCCAACAGTAAAACTACCGAATTCAGTAAACAAATGCGGCACCGGAACTTTGCGTTGATCGCATGCCGATTTTATCTGCATCACAATTTCATCAGCCATATACTGATAGTCGAAGTTGAATTCTAATTTTGTTTTAATAGGAAATCCACCACCAATATCCAATGCAGTTAATTCCGGACAGATCTTTTTTAAGTCTGCATAAAAACTGATGTTTCGTTGCAATTCGTTCCAATAATATGCTGTATCACGTATTCCTGTATTGATAAAGAAATGGAGTAATTTCAACTCTACATTGGGGTTTTTACGAATGGTGTTTTTGTAAAAATCCATAATGTCGCGTGATCTGATTCCCAATCTGGAAGTATAAAACTCTGCATTGGGCTCTTCTTCTGAAGCTATACGGATACCTATTTTAAATTTTTTACCCGGCATAGCCTTCTCATATTCCTGCAATTCATTTACATTATCCAAAATCGGAATAACATTGGTAAAACCGTCTTTAATCAGATCAACAATGCCTTGAATGTAGCCTTCGCGTTTAAATCCATTACAAAGAATATATATGTCTTTATTTATTTTCTCTGACTCATAGAGTGACCTGATAATAGGAATATCAAAAGCTGAACTTGTCTCTATGTGAATATCGTTTTTCAACGCCTCTTCCATCACAAACTGAAAATGCGAACTTTTGGTACAATAGCAATAATAGTAGCTGCCCTTATAGTCCACCTTAGCCATGGCAACTTTAAAAAGTCGTTTGGCTTTTTGAATCTGCGAGCTGATTTTTGGGAGATAGGTTATTTTTAAAGGTGTACCATATTGCTTTATCACATCCATCAGGTTTATACCATTAAAATGGAGTGAGTTGTCAATAACTTCAAAACCTTCTTGCGGAAAGTCGTAACTTTGTTGAATCAGGTCAATATAACGGTTCTTCATTTAGCAATGCCAAAGGCTTATTTTTGTGCCTTGCGAATGTAAAAATAACATGAATAAAAAATAATAATGTTAAAAAATTTATGTCAGGTAAAATAAAATTCATTGAAGTAAAGTCTGAAATTGGAGCAGGTACCAGAGGTGCAAGCCTTGGTGTTGATGCAATAAAAATTGCAGCCTTAGACTATGGCAGCTCACTTTTCAACAGGATAGAAAGCGTAGAAATCAAGACTGAAAACCAGATGCTTTTCGAGACAGCAGGTACCCCTTATGCAAAAAGAATAAAAGGCATTGTTGCTATTTATGATAGAGTGGCTAAAGCCGTTTCAGAGACATTAAAGAATAAAGATTTTCCGATTGTACTTGCAGGTGACCACAGTACAGCAGGCGGTACCGTTGCAGGAATAAAAATGACTTACCCAAAGTCGAAGCTGGGTGTAATCTGGATTGATGCCCATGCCGATATACACTCTCCATATACTACACCAACAGGGAATGTTCACGGCATGCCTATGGCAGCAAATCTTGGTGAAGATAATCTTGCAAACAAAATAAACAAACCCGATAAAGAGACAGTTGACCTTTGGACAAAGTTGAAGAAGATAGGAGGAATGTCACCTAAGATTACCTATAAAGATATAGTTTATATTGCCGTTAGAGATATTGAACCTCAGGAAGCTTATCTTTTGAAGAAACACAATGTAAAAATGATTTCTGCTGCTGAAGTTAAGCGTATTGCAGTGGAGAAAATTGTGCGGAATGCATTGGCACATCTCTCACATTGCACACACATCTATGTTTCGTTTGATGTGGATAGCATGGATAGCTCAATCTCGAAAGGCACAGGTACTCCGGTACGAAATGGAATTACTGAACGTGATGCAGGAAAACTTTGTGTAAGGTTGGTGCAAAATGAAAAAGTTTGTTGTTTCGAAATTTGCGAAGTCAATCCAACGCTTGATAAAGAAAATCTGATGGCTGAAAATACTTTTGAGATTTTACAGCGCGTAGTCAATCAGATTAATCATTGATTATTTTCTATGCAACCTGTCGTGACTGAAAATTATAAAAAGAATATTCTTGACACGCTTCCTGAAGGGTATTATCCT
>DKKR01000053.1:0-23253 GCA_002455375.1 Bacteroidetes bacterium UBA6661 | reverse complement strand
TGCAAAAAGCAAATGAACTGAAGGTAGTTGTTTTTAATGAGTCGGATTTTAAATGGGCAGAAGAAAATGCAAGTAAAGTTTCAAGTGTTGCAAAACTTTTTCTGCAACCGGAATACAGTAGATTCGACAGAGTGATGCCAGGTATTATTGATTATGTAAAGAGAAATCCCCAATGGGCAATATCGCTGCAGACGCATAAATATTTAAATATTCCCTGACAGGCTTCTTATGGCAAAAAGAATTGTAATTATCAATGGTCCTAACCTGAATCTGCTTGGCAAACGTGAGCCTGAGATTTATGGGCATCAGACATTTGATGATTTTGCAATGATGTTAAAAAAAGAATTTCCTGAACATACTATTGAAATATTTCAGAGTAATGTCGAAGGTGAAATTATTAACCTGTTGCACAACCAGGGTTTTAAAGCTGATGGCATAATCATCAATGCCGGAGGCTATACCCATACCAGTGTTGCCATAGCAGATGCTATTGTGGCAATACCGTCACCGGTGGTTGAAGTGCACATTTCAAATATTCATTCACGCGAACCGTACCGACATAATAGCCTGCTTGCTGCAAATTGCAAAGGTGTAATTGCCGGCTTTGGATTAAATTCCTACCGTCTTGCACTGATTGCTTTGATAAACTCCTGACAAGAAAAGGAGGATGGAAATGGAACAACTTTCTAATCAGAATTTTCATCAGCGCGACTTAATTGAACAAACGGTTGTGCAGTTAAACAAAGATTTATTGTCTTGTGGATATACTGTAGCATGGAATGGCAATACTTTTTCAGCTTATCAGGATATTGTAATGCAATTAGAAGTAATCATTCGTCAATTGGCAAAGTCAGGATCTTCAACTTTAAATGCATGGCTATATAGAGTAGATATCCCTGAAAAGGCATTAAAGAAAGTTTTGAGTAAACAGGATAATCAACAAGCACTTGCACAAGCCATACTTGAACGGACGTTTATAAAAATTATGTTCAGGAATAGCTATCGGTAAGTCATAATGTATAAAAGTTATAAGATTTGAATGTTTGTTTAATTAGATTATTTAATGATTTGCCGATTTTAATATTTGATGAATAGATTAGAAGGTTGAAAAGTTGGAACCTTGCCAGTTAACTTCAAAAAATATTTTTAGTGCCTAAAGAACGACCTTATAGCAGAATATCTAAAAACAAAATTTTTTGAGTGCCATAGCTATGCGAAAGTTTTTTCTTTAAGCCCTTTTCGTACTGTATTCTTTAAGGTCTTTGCGGGATTTATTTCTACAAGTTTGATTCAATACGCTTTCATAAGAGATTTGAAACATATATTTCGATTTATCGTATTAATAGCTCACAAAATGATGTGTCAACTTCTTACATCTCAAGTATGAATAAAGTATTTAAGCTTAACTTATGAAGTCTGTTTTATTCACGTTACTCAGTCTTGTTTTTACAACAACTGTTTATGCACAGCCTGCCGGCACCCGAACTATAACAATTAACGATTGTAATTATCCTATATTAGGTATTGAAACCAATCACGCCTCTGATAAGATAGTTTTAACGGCCTCACAAGGACGTATCTTTTTTGTTAATGTAAGTGATGTAGAAGCTAACACTGAAGTAAGCCCTGTTTGGAAAAATTTAAGCCTTTCCGGATTAAACAATGGAGGTAAGCCTCAATTTAGTGAGAACGATCAATATATATTGTTACAGGAATCATCTGCATTGAAGACTGCAATTACATCAAGAAAAGTAAAAGATGTTAAATACTATATTTTAAATGCCGCTGATGGAAAAGTTGTTGCTGAAGGAAACAATGTAAACTCAGTACAGTTTTTAAACAACAGCACACAAATCTTAATATCATCAAATGAAGGTATTGTGGTTAAAGATTTTTTGACAAATAAAATAGTAGCTCAGTTGAAAGTAGAAGACTGTGAAATGGCAGCTATCAGCCACGACAGCAAATTAATTGCACTTTCGTTTGATCCTGATAAAGCTGCATTTAAAGAAGTAGAATCTATTGGTAAGAATAAAAGTGAACTAAAAGCTGCCAGAAAGAACAAGCGACTAATTAGTTTTTACAGTTATCCCGATTTAAAGAAACTTTATAATTCAAAAGAAGAAATAGATGTTGTTTATTCAATAAAATTCTCTAAAGATGATAAACATACCTATTTGTTATCACATAATGTCATAGCAGAGCGAATTGGAACAGGTGCTTTAAATGGCCTGTCAATGGCTGCTGCTGATAATCGGAGACAAACAAACATACAGGTGTTAGATGCAAGCAATGGCAACTTGGTTAAAGAAATTTATCATGCCACAGCAGAGCCTGATGCAGATTATAAGTTTAGTGCTTACTCTAACTATTTCGGCTATTCTGACAATGATGGTTTTATAGGATGGAAACGAAAGCTCGTATTAATAGATAATAACGATCATAAAAACAAAGTTGGTCAATACCGTTATCAGGGCAGGAGAGGAAGCTCAAATATTTTTCCGATATATTTTTCTTTTAACAAAACAAAGCCCGTTGCCTACCTATCAAATGGTACAAAGCTTATAGAATGGAATTATGAAACTTTAAAAGAATATACAGATTATATTGAAGGGCAAGATAACGACTCCTTGCAATCATTAGCAATTAATCAGTTAAATACGGATTTAGAAAATCCGGGGAGTGATTTAGCGAAAAACATAATAAAACTAAACATAACCGGAATATACTTATTTGATTTAACCGTGCAGAAAAAAGGGCAGATAGTTACCATTTTTGCAGAATCGGATGACAAAACCGATATCCCAAAACAAAATGCTCTAAAGGATTTGTTGTTGAAATATAAATTTAAAGACATTGTTGTTTCACCGAATCAGCGGTTAAAATTCAGATATACCTTTAATATTGAAAATAACATATAACCAATTAAATAATTCAAACAAACAATAAAAAATGAAAAATCTAATTTTAACTGGCCTTACAATAGGTTTAGCAAGTGTGATGAGCTATGCTCAAAAATACGATGAAATGAAAACCACGTGGGAAATAGAAGCCACACATCCTTTTACTGAAACCGGCTTAAGCGAAGAAAAGGCAATTGTACATGGTAGTAATGAAAAAATGTTTACCATGGTCTCTACTGTTGACGGTAAAGTAAAATGGAGTAAAAAGTTTAAAGAAATTGATGAGCAAATTGGGAAAGTAGATTTGCAGATTCCAATGTACGAATCAAACGCAGTGTTTTTATTTGACAAAAAAGCAGGTAAAGACCAAATGGTAGTTGTTGATATGGAAACAGGTGTAAAACTGTGGAGCACCAATAAATATCAAGGTATTGACGACCCGGATGAGGTTATTTACATTGCAGAATTGAATGCATATGCCATTGTAACCAAAACAAATTTAACGATGGTAAAGGCCAGAACCGGAGAAGAACTATGGTCAACTGTTAAATTTAGCACACCGGTTGGTAAGTACTTTTATGATGAGCAGGAAAATGCAATTGTTATCATTAGCATGCCCAGAAACGCATGGCAGGCAATGTTTAAAGGATTCAGAAATCAGATTTTAAAAATCAATGCCAAAAACGGTGATGTTTTATGGGAGCAAACTTTTGTTGGAATCGTAGAGAGAAAAATCGTTACCCGCGAATCGGTTGCCAAAATATTTTTAAGAGGCGATAAGTTGTTTTTACAATTGAATGGCTTGCAGGTTTATGAATATAAAACAGGAAGTCCAATTTGGGCAGCAGCTTACGATGTGACTTTTGCAAGAGAATTAGTAAGGCCTAAAGTTTATGGACAAGTTGTGAGATTTGGAGTATATGAAGCCATTGCACAGCCATTATATGACGGTGAGTATGTTTACATTTTAGATGTAAAAAGCAGAAAAAGTCAATATTTAAAAAAGTATGAAGTCAACTCAGGCAAACTCATTTGGACATCACCCGAAATAAAAGATGCCAGAGTTATTCCGGGTTTATATAAAATTGATGATAAAATTATTTTACAAATTGGAGGTGCAGTTGAAGTGCAAGCAATATCAAAGCAAACTTATGGTAATGGCTATGTACAATGGACACAATATTTCAGAACGATAAAATATCAAAATGTTAAACCTTACGAAGTGCAGGCTTTTAGTACTAATGATGGTACAAAATCATGGGACTCTGAACGCTTTAGAAAAGGAATTACAAATATTTTCCCAAGCGGTAAAAATATTGTTGTTTCAAGCGGTAAGGCATTGTACTCTTTAGATTATAAAACAGGCAAAGAGGCCTATGAAATTGCATTAGGCGATGATGATATTGGGTTGGCAGAAAAAATTGTTAATCCTGCAGAGTTAGGTGACAATGTAAGTAAAGACAATGTGATTGTATTAGGGGAGAAGGGAGTTTCTTCTCATAACATTGCCACGGGTGCAAAGGTGTGGGCCGTAAAAACTAAAAAAGGAGAGTTTTCTGGAATTTTCGGAGAAAATATTTTCTTTGATACAGAGAAAGGAGATTATTTTTCTATAGATGCCAATTCCGGTAAAGCAAAATTTTTCGACTCACGTAAAAATTCAAAATCAATCGTTTCCTTAGACGGAAAAAGCATTTATGTGTTTGAAGGAAAGAAAATATTGAAAGTATCTGCCGAATAACAAAATAAAGAATCATTTTGATAAAAGTCCTGGCCATCAAAGTCAGGACTTTTTTATTAATGAATTACCGTTTGTTTATGTTGTATGAAAAGTATGGCTGTCATAAAACCTGTAGGTAAAGTTTTCATCTTAAAGTATAAATCATGTTGGATGGTTTGAAAGTTCGGAAGCTGTCAACGGATATAATTTTTGGAGAATGTAAACTTTCAAAACAAACCTTTCAACGATGCCAAATTATTAAACAAACAATTGCTCAACTCAACAAAGATTTGGCACCATTTGTTAAAATAATCACCTAGCAAGAAAATGCTTTTACTGCTTTTAACGAAATAACAATACAACAGGAAAAAATCATTCAACAATTATCTAAATTCGGCTCTACAGCACTCAGTGCTTAGCTCTACCGTGTTGATATTCTAAAAAGAATAATAAATCAAACTAGCAGTGTTGAACTACTTGCACCTTCCATATTAGAGCGCACTTTCATAAAAGTATATTAAAGAAACAATTACCAGCGTTAATAATGAACTGTTTTTTCTGCCGGCTTATTAAATGGCAATCTTAGTTGAGTATGAATTTGCCTTTTGCAACCTCAATGTCATTTGAATATATCTGATAAAAATAAATGCCTTTAGCAAGTCCGTTTCTTTTAAAAATATAATCTGAAGTATTGATATTAATGGCGTCAAACATTTTTTTGCCATCCAAAGATTTAATGATTAATGTTTTTAGATTATTGTTCTCGAAAGTAAACTTTAAATAATCGCTTGCCGGGTTTGGATAAATAGTAATGTTGTTATTCTTCAGATTATTTATTCCTGTAGTGTTTGTACAATAGTTTATTGTTCCATTCCATACACGGTCAGCAAACAGGCTGTTGAATGGATAGGTGATGCCATTACCCTCAAATATTTTCAATGCACCATTATCAATATACAAGGTTCCGGAGCCAACACCATTAGTGTATTTTAATCCGCTTGAACCACCGTTGGTGTTGGTTACATAAAATGCAACAGTGTCACCAGCGTTCATGGTAATATTCATAGCAATCGGAATAAAAGTTGGCACGTCAATACCTGCACTAACTACACTGGCACTTCCTAATAGTGTCCAGGCTGTAGGGTTTTGCAGATATAAAACCCTTGAACCATATTTGTAATATATCTCAAAAACACCCGAAGCTACAGACAGGTTGGTGTAGATTCCATTTATTACTAAATTGCTGTCTGCAATAACATCAAACATGGCTCCGGCAAGTCCATTATTAGAGGAATAGGTAGTTGTTATAGAATCACATCCCGTTAAAACACTTGTGATTTTTGGCTGATTAAAAATTGCCTGATATTTTTGGGTATAAACAATTTCATTGCTTTTAAGATTAGCATTTATCTCATCAATGTTTGTGGTGTTGCTTTGTGCATGAATATTTGTATTTACAAATAAACATGAGATAAGTACGAGTAAACTTTTTTTCATAATTTTTAAATTTGAAACAAATATAAGATAAAAAACAAAAATCCCGGTACAAGTCTGCACCGGGATTTTTGTTTTAGAGAATGTTTGAATTCTTAATTTTCAACGTTCATTTTGATATTAATAATCCATTCCGCCCATTCCACCCGGCATTGCAGGCATTGCAGGCTTGTCTTCTTTTATGTCGGCAAGCACACACTCTGTGGTGAGTAACATTCCGGCAACAGAAGCTGCATTTTCAAGAGCAACACGCGTTACTTTAGTAGGATCAATAACTCCGGCAGCATGCATGTTTTCATACTTATCTGAACGGGCATTGTAACCAAAGTCGTCTTTGCCTTCTTTTACTTTTTGTACTACAATGCTTCCTTCAATTCCGGCATTGCTCACAATCTGACGCAATGGCTCTTCAAGAGAACGTTTGATGATTGCAATTCCTGTTGTTTCATCATCATTATCACCTTTAAGTTTGTCTAAGGCTGTTATAGCACGAATGTATGCAACACCACCACCTGCAACAATACCTTCTTCAACTGCTGCACGTGTAGCATGCAATGCATCGTCAACACGGTCTTTCTTCTCTTTCATTTCTACTTCTGTAGCCGCACCAACATAAAGTACTGCTACACCACCTGCTAATTTTGCCAAACGCTCCTGTAGTTTTTCTTTGTCGTAGTCAGATGTTGTAGTTTCTATCTGTGCTTTAATTTGATTAACACGAGCAGTGATGTCTGCCTTTTTTCCTGCACCACCAACAATTGTTGTGTTGTCTTTGTCAATAGTGATTTTTTCGCATGTGCCTAAATAAGAAAGGTCAGCATTTTCTAATTTGAATCCTTGCTCTTCAGCGATTAATGTACCACCGGTAAGGATTGCAATATCTTCCATCATTGCTTTTCTGCGATCGCCAAAGCCTGGAGATTTTACAGCTGCAATTTTCAGTGAGCCACGGATTTTGTTTACTACCAATGTAGCTAAAGCTTCACCATCTACATCTTCAGCAATAATCAACAAAGGTTTTCCTGTCTGAACTACTTTCTCTAAAATAGGAAGTAATTCTTTCATATTAGATACTTTTTTGTCATACAATAAAATGTATGGGCTTTCTAAAACTGCCTGCATTTTATCGGCATTGGTAACAAAATATGGAGAGATATATCCTCTGTCAAATTGCATACCTTCTACAATCTCAACTGTAGTTTCAGTACCTTTTGCTTCTTCAACAGTGATAACACCTTCTCTTTTTACTTTAGCCATTGCTTCTGCAATAAGTTTTCCGATTTCGCTGTCGTTATTTGCAGAAATTGTAGCTACCTGCTCAATTTTCTTATTGTCGTCACCAACTTCTTTGCTCATTTTCTTTAATGATGCAACTACTGCTTCAACAGCTTTGTCAATACCGCGCTTTAAATCCATTGGATTGGCACCGGCAGTAACGTTTTTTAAACCTGTGTTTACAATTGACTGTGCAAGTACTGTTGCTGTTGTTGTACCGTCACCTGCTATGTCAGCAGTTTTAGACGCTACTTCTTTCAACATCTGAGCACCCATATTCTCAATGCTATTGGTAAGTTCTATTTCTTTCGCAACAGTAACGCCATCTTTTGTAATTGTTGGTGAACCGAATTTTTTATCAATAATAACATTACGGCCCTTAGGTCCTAAAGTTACTTTTACTGCATTTGCCAATGCATCAACACCTTTTTTAAGAGCATCGCGTGCATCAAGGTTAAATGTGATTTCTTTTGCCATTTTTCGTATTTTATTTAAGTTGTTTATTTATTTATTTATTTATTTCTTTCTTTTTGTTTTTATCGCTTTTAAACAATTGCGAAGATGTCTGATTCGCGCATGATAAGATATTCTTTGCCATCAACAGAAATTTCTGTTCCTGCATATTTTCCATATAAAACGCTGTCACCAACTTTTACAGTCATTGGCTCATCTTTCTTACCTCCACCAACAGCTACTACTTTGCCTTTTTGAGGTTTTTCTTTTGCTGTGTCAGGAATAATAATTCCACTTGCTGTTTTCTCTTCTGCAGCAGCCACTTCTACAATAACGCGGTCTGCCAGTGGTGTTAAATTAATTTTACTCATAGTAATAATGTGATTTAAATTGTTTGACTTTTATACTTTTATAAATAACTTCAGTTTGCCCATTATCAGTTTCTGTGCCACTACTATTTTACTGACAGATTTGCGATTTGTGGCTTTGGTATAAATAATAAAGGTGTCATAATTTCAGCATTATGGCACCTTTAAAAGTTATTAACTGACAAGATTATTTTGCCGGTTGTGTAGCAGGTTGCTGTGCAGGTTGTGCATTTTGCTGCGAAGGCAATGGTGCCTGTGGTGATGCTGGTAGTGTTGCATTGTCAATTTGCTCCTGTATAGATGAAGCTCTTACTTCAGTGCTGTTATTACTACCGGGAGTCATAAAATTTGCTATAACGCAGAAAACGATTAATGCAGTTCCCAATCCCCAGGTAAATTTCTCAAGAAAGTCAGTAGTTTTACGAACGCCCATAATTTGCTGTGGTGCAGAAAAACCGGAAGCCAAACCGCCACCTTTTGAGTTTTGTACCAATACGGCAAGGCATAATAAAACACTAATTAAAATAATTAACACGGTAATTAAAGTGTACATATTGATTGATTGTTAAATCTGTGATTTCTTTATTTCTTTAATAAGGGCTGCAAAGTAAACACTTTTTTCCGGATATTTCAATATGAGCTTCTCATAAGTTTGAATTGCCTTACTGAAATTATTTTGCCCTAAATATATTTTTGCCAAAGTTTCTGAAACAATGTCGGAAACATCAGTAACACTGGACTTAGCCAAGTTGCCCGGACTAAAAAACTTAGTCTTGCTACTTTCTATCCTGGGGTCGTTTTGGATAAATTGATTTATGATTTCACTATTGATGTTTTTAGCTATATCTTCTCCAGTTAACTTATTACTAATCAGATTTTTGTCGCTGTTTGATTCAACTAAAGCATTAGTAATTAAAGTTTTTTTTTCCTCCTGCGGCTGAAAAAGATGCAGCCAGTCTGAAAATGAATGTTTTTCTTTTTTATCAACCTCTGGTAATGGTTTTATTTCAGGTTGAATTATGGCATCTGGAGTAACATTATCTTCAATTATGGAGGATTTAATTTCCGGACTTGCTACAACAACTTCAACAGTTTTTTCTGTGTTTTCTGGTGCCGGGGCTATTAAATTTTCTACTTCTTCAGGTTCAGGAATCTCAACTTCTTCTTTAATTTCCAGTAGCGATGGATTAATTTCAATGCTTTCAGGCAATACTTCAGGTTGAATATTTACTGGTTCTGTAATTTTTGGGGGCTCAGACAGAGATTTTTCTTCTTTCAACTCAGAGACTGCTTCAGTTTCTTCTTCCTTTTTGTCTTCCAATTGCGATTCGATTTCACGCAGTCGTTGTGACAAAATTTCTGCCGGTGTCAGGGCACGTTCTTTTTTCTCTGACGCTATCACTGCATTTTTGTTTGAAGGCTCATTTTCATCAACCTCTGTTATATTGGTATTGATGGGTTCTTCAATAGCAGTAAATATTATGGCCTCTGTTGCTGTAGTTTCAGGTAGCTTTTCTTCAAAAACAACAGGCTCGACCTCCTCATTAGCTAATGTCTTTTCTTCAAATAATATCGGTTCATCATCTGCATCCGATTTATCTTTTTCTTCAAAAATAATTACCTGAGTTTCGGCTTCTGTTTTTTCTTCAAATACAAGTGCATCCACTTCAGGTGTTTCTTGAACAGGACTAATTTCAACTCTTGATGCTATTTCATCAGAATCTAAACTATCTGAGTCAACAATATGTGTGTCTTTATTGATGGTGTGGATGAGTTTGTAAAGAACGCTTCTGTCAGCAGCAAAGGCAGCAGTTCGTTTTAACTCGTCATTGTATAAATAACTGTTTTCATTATGTAGTGATTTGGTGTAAATCAGTCGTGCAGTCTGAAAATAAGGGAACTGCTCAATGATTTGTTCCAACTCTTCAATGTCATTGGTCTGAATATTATACGGTTGTTGAATAAAATTAAAAAAACGTTCTTTAGTCATTACCAGTTAACAACAGATTTATTAAAAATATCATCTACAAGTTGCGAAGATATATCATTCATCAGAGATGACTCAACACTTGTCAGATCTTTCCTGGAATCAAAGTCGGCATACCTCGAAAAACTAGTCTCAAAATTCTGCTTTTCATCCTTCACGTTTTCAAATTTAACATGAACAGTAATGGTGAGGCGGTTTAACGCAGCCACGTCTGTACTTTGAATTGCAGTTGGCTGAACATTGTAGTCACTAATATATCCTTCAAAACGTAAATCACCCGATTGATTGACCTGGATGAGCGAAGTCTGTGAAACAAATTTTTCTTTGAGCTTATCAGTAAAAACCTGACTTAATGATGGCTGTGCTACTGATGCCCTGTTAGGAAAATACTGAATGCTGACAGTTTTGACACCCGGTGTTATTGATGCTCCTGTAAAAGAATAGACACCACACGATTCCATCATTGCAGTAAAGGCCATTAACAGAATTAATCTTGAGAATAATTTACTCCTTAATATGCCCGAATTCTTTTTTATATTACTCATCAGTCTTTAATGCCGTATTCGTTTATTTTTCTGTAAAGTGTTCGTTCAGAAATCCCCAATTCTTTGGCAGCACCTTTTCTTTTACCTCTGTATTTTTCCAAAGCACGGATAATCAAATCTTTTTCTCTGTCGGCAATGCTCAACGATTCTTCAACATGTTCATGCGGCTTAACATCAATATGTGTGGGCTTTGTCAGCGTAATTGAAGTGTCGTTAGTGTGTAGTACAGGATGCCCTTTTACATCATTCAAAAACCTTTCTGTATCAATATCTGAATTTTCAAGATGCACAGGCTCGCCATTGCTGATGATATTAAAAACAATTTTTTTAAGCTCTGAAATGTCTTTTTTCATTTCAAACAGAACTTTATACAACAACTCACGCTCATTCAAATCACCGCCTTTGTGATTATTGAATAGAGTGGGTACGCTTGCAAAATTTTCCTGAGGCAAGTATTTTAAAAGTACTTCTGCACTGATTTCTTTTTTCTGTTCAATGATGCTAAGCTGCTCTGTAACATTCTTCAACTGCCTGACATTTCCCGGCCATCTGTACTCCATCAGTAAACGTAAAGCTTCGGGCTGAAGTGTAAGTGCAGGCATACGATACTTTTCCGCAAAATCTCCTGCAAATTTTCTGAATAATAAATGCACGTCCTCTGTTCGTTCACGGAGTGCAGGCACATGTATTGGAACGGTATTGAGCCTGTAATATAAATCCTCTCTGAAACGACCTCTGCTAATGGCTTCCGGAATATTTACATTGGTAGCTGCAACAACTCTAACATCTGTTTTCTGAACCTTGCTTGAACCAACCTTTAAAAACTCTCCCGACTCAAGCACACGTAATAAACGTACCTGAGTAAACATGGGTAATTCAGCTACCTCATCCAAAAAGATTGTTCCGCCATTCGATACTTCAAAATAGCCTTTTCGCATTTCATGAGCACCGGTAAATGCGCCCTTTTCATGACCAAACAATTCACTGTCAATAGTGCCTTCGGGCATTGCACCACAGTTTACCGCAATGTATGGGCCGTGTTTTCTGGAACTAAGCTGATGTATGATTTGTGGGAAAACCTCTTTTCCGGAACCACTCTCACCTGTAATCAAAACAGTTAAATCTGTAGGTGCTACTTGTCTTGCTGTGTTTAATGCATGGTCGAGTACTGATGAAAAACCAATAATTCCAAATCGTGCTTTTATATCCTGTATGGTCATTTCCGATAGTTAACTTTGTGTTTCTTCTTGTGTTTTTCTTAAACAGTGAATGGTTATTGTTGTTTTTATTTTTCGAAATTTGTTATACAACTTCACCAATCAATGTTGTTGAAGTACACTTATTAACTTTAACATGAACATACTCTCCTGGTTTGTGATTGTTTTTTGGAAATACAACCACCGTGTTTTGCGAGTTTCTGCCCATGAGCATTTCATCCGATTTTTTAGAAACACCTTCAATTAAAACTTTATAAACTTTTCCTATGGATTGATTGGTTCTGATTGCTGAATGTTTTTGTTGTAGTGCAACTATTTCGTTCAATCTTTTTGTTTTAACTTCAGGCAAAACATCGTCTGTAAATTTTCTTTCTGCAAAGGTCCCTGGTCTTTCGCTATAAACAAACATAAATGCAAAATCATAAATTGTCTGTTCCATCAGGCTGATGGTTTCCTGATGTTCTTCTTCTGTTTCACTGCAAAAACCAGCAATAATATCTGTGCTGATACCACATTCGGGCAATATTCTTTTTATGCTTTCTATTCTTGCAATGTAATCTTCTCGGGTATATCCTCTGTTCATTTTTTCAAGAACGCTACTGCTGCCAGACTGTACTGGAAGATGTATATACTTACAAATGTTTTCGTACTTAGCCATGCTGTGCAATACTGCATCAGTCATATCGCGGGGATTTGATGTTGAAAATCTGACACGCATGTCAGGATTCACATCTGCCACCATTTCAAGAAGATTAGAAAAAGTGACAAAATCTTTTTGCTGCTCGGGCGGTAGTTTATGGTTTAATGCCAAATGAACAGTTTCAGTATCTAAATCTTTTTTCAGTCCACCACCTTTCCATAAATAGGAGTCAACGTTCTGACCCAATAATGTTACTTCTCTGTAACCTTCATTATACAGTTGTTCTACTTCTTTAATTATACTTTGTGGGTCGCGTGAACGTTCACGACCACGTGTAAATGGTACAACACAAAAAGAACACATATTGTCGCAGCCACGCATAATACTCACAAAGGCAGTTACACCATTGTTGCCTAATCTGACAGGAGTGATATCTGCATAAGTTTCTTCTTTCGATAAAATTACATTAACAGCCTTTTGTCCGTCTTCAACTTTCTCAATCAATAGTGGTAAGTCACGATAGGCATCAGGGCCAACTACAATATCCACTAATTTTTCCTCTTCCAGAAATTGCGATTTAATTCTTTCTGCCATACAGCCAAGAACGCCAACAATCAAATCAGGATTTTCTTTTTTTATCTTTTTAAAATCTTTAAGCCTTGTTCGGACACGTTGTTCTGCATTGTCACGAATGGCGCAGGTATTAATAAAAACTGCATCAGCTTCATTAACATCTTTTGTGGTTTCAAAACCTTCATTCTTCAAAATTGATGCAACAATCTCGCTGTCTGCAAAATTCATCTGACAGCCATAACTTTCTAAATAAAGTTTTTTAGGGCTCAGATTTTCTGATGATGATTGCAGCATGGTAGGTTCACCTTGCCGGCTTTCATCAATTACTTTTATGTCGTTGTGCATTTTCTTTGTAAAATTTTTGTTTTAAAAGTTTTAAAGAGGTTTTCAACAATTTTTAACCTGATCAGGTTTTATAGTTTTAGCTCTGTAAAACGATGCAAAGGTACTTTAAAATAAACAAGTCGGCAAATGATTGGTCATAGTTTCATTTGGAAATAACAAAATGAAATGATTTAATTTGCGCCCTTCAAAAAGTAACAGATGGCAGAAAATTTAGTCATTGTTGAGTCACCGGCAAAGGCAAAAACAATAGAAGGTTTCCTTGGTAAGGACTTTGTTGTTAAGTCAAGTTATGGTCATGTCCGCGACCTGGCAAAAGCCAACAATGGCATTGATATCAAGAATAATTTCGAACCGATATACGAGGTCAGTGAGGATAAAACAAAAGTAATTGACGAGCTCACAAAATTATCTCGTAAAGCAAAGACTGTGTGGTTGGCAACAGATGAGGACCGTGAAGGAGAAGCTATTTCATGGCATCTTTCTGAGGTGTTGAATTTAAAAGATGCAGCAACAAAACGAATTGTTTTTCACGAAATCACCAAAGATGCAATCCTTGAAGCTATTCAGAATCCACGTAAAATAGATATACACCTTGTTGATGCACAGCAAGCAAGACGAATTCTTGACAGATTGGTAGGTTTTGAATTATCGCCTATCTTATGGAAGAAAGTAAAGCCTTCATTGTCTGCCGGTCGAGTGCAGTCAGTAGCAGTGCGTTTAATAGTTGAGCGTGAACGTGAAATTCAGGATTTTGAAGTTGCTTCATTTTATAAGGTAGTAGCCAATTTTCTGGTTAAAGACAAATCGGGAAATACAACTATCCTGAAAGCAGAGTTAGATAAAAAATTCGGAACAGAAAAGGAAGCTGAAGCATTTCTTGAGAAAAATAGAAATGCTACTTTTAATATTGCATCATTAGAGAAAAAACCTTCAGCAAGAAAACCTGCTGCACCGTTTACTACTTCTACCTTACAGCAGGAAGCTTCAAGAAAGTTAGGATATGCAGTGGCAACAACCATGAGCATTGCTCAAAAGCTTTATGAGTCGGGGATGATTACCTATATGCGTACTGACTCTGTAAACTTATCGGATCAGGCACTTACAAATGCAGAGAAGGAAATCAATACATCTTATGGCAATAATTATCATCAGAAAAGGAAGTATCAAACCAAGTCGGCATCTGCACAAGAAGCACACGAGGCTATAAGACCTACAAGTTTCAACCGTTCGGTTATAAAAGGAACTCCTGGTGAGCAGCGTTTATATGATTTGATTTGGAAACGTGCAATTGCCTCACAAATGGCTGATGCAAAATTAGAACGGACTATCGTTAAAATTGCTTCTGATAAAAGTACTGAGAAATTTGTTGCAACAGGTGAAGTTATCATTTTTGATGGTTTTCTAAAAGTATATACAGAATCGTCCGATGATGAAAACGAAGAGGATAACGACACATTATTGCCACCACTAAAAGAAGGACAAAAATTAGATTTTAAATCAATTACTGCCACACAGCGTTTTTCACAGCCTCCGGCTAGATTTACAGAGGCAAGTCTGGTGAAAAAGTTAGAAGAGTTAGGTATTGGTCGTCCTTCAACTTATGCACCTACAATTTCAACTATTCAAAAAAGAGGCTATGTAATTAAAGAGGAGCGTCAGGGTAAAGAAAGAAAATATGCTGTGCTTGAACTAAGCAACAGTAAGATAAACAAAGTTGAAAAGACAGAAATTACCGGTGCAGAAAAAAATAAAATGTATCCTACCGATACAGGTATTGTTGTGAATGATTTTCTGGTAGAATATTTCAAAGATATTCTTGATTATAATTTCACTGCTGAAATTGAAAAAGAATTTGATGAAATTGCTGAAGGCAAGTTGAAATGGAATAAGATGATTGCAGGATTTTATAAACCATTTCATAAGAATGTAGAGAACACAATCGAAACAAGTGATAGAGCTACAGGTGAAAGAACATTAGGCAAAGACCCAAAAACAAAAAGAAAAGTTATTGTTCGTTTAGGTCGCTTTGGTCCAATGGCAGAAATTGTAGCTGAGAAAGAGTCGGACACACCGATGTATGCCAGTCTTCAAAAAAACCAGCGACTTGAAACAGTTACTCTAGAGGAAGTTCTGGATTTATTTAAATTGCCTCGTCATTTCGGTCAGTATAAAAACAAGGAGTTAATCGTTAATAATGGCCGCTACGGACCTTATATTAAATTCGGTGAAGAATATATTTCCCTTCCTAAAGAAGAAGACCCGTTTACTATTGAATTAGATTCCATAAAAGCCATTCTTGACGGACCTCGATTACCACGTACATTAGGACAACACAAAGGACTTGATATTGTAATTAACAAAGGAAGATTTGGGCCGTACATTAAATATGGAGTAGAATTTATATCACTTCCCAAAGGTGAAGATCCTTTGGAAATAGATTTAGAAACAGTTGTAGATATTTTAAATAAGCCACGTCTGCCCCGAAATGCAGGACAGTATAAAGGCAAAGATGTAGTCATTGCCAAAGGAAGGTTTGGCCCTTATATTAAATATGACGATTTGTTTGTAGCACTTAAGAAAGGTGACGACCCTTTCGATGTAAATATTGATTATCTTGGGGAGTTAATTGAAGCAAAATTGTCTGGCGTTCCTTTGAAAAAAGAAAAGGCAGCAAAGGCAGAAAAGTCATCTGTTGCAAAGAAGACAAAGGCAAAAGCTTCTGCAAAAAAATCAACAGCCTCAACAAAAAAGAAGGCAGCCTCATCAGGCAAAACAAAAAGTAAAGCTAAGTCAGGAAGGTAGTCATGCAGATCAGTGAATTTTTCAGTCCTATCAGTGAGTCTGTTGAGCAGAAAATGTCTAATGCTCCAGTTGATTCTATGTGGCATCATATTGAAAAAAATCTTGGGTCATCAGGATTTCCTTTTATGAATAATATTAAAATTGCTATTGTTGGAGTAGAGGAGACCCGAGGTGCAAAAAGAGACTATGAAGCTAAGAATGGTGTTGATTATGTTAGGCAGTCGCTTTATAGCTTAAAGAAACATGGTGTTGGTGTTCCTGTGGCAGATTTGGGAAATGTCAGATTGGGCGTGACCGTAGAGGATACCTATGCTGCTTTAACCGAGATTGTCATTTCACTGCTTCAATTAAAAATTATACCAGTAATTATTGGTGCAAGTCAGGATATGACAGTAGCACATTACAGAGCTTATAAGAAGATAGATCAGATTATAAATATGGTTGGTGTAGATGCTCGTTTTGATTTAGGTATGCCATCAGACCCTTTAGACTCTGCAAGTTGGCTTGGAAATATTGTGATGGATCAACCCAATCATCTCTATAATTACAGTAATATTGCACATCAGACCTATTTTGTAGGTGACTATGCTGTAAATATGATGGATAATTTGTATTTCGATACATGCAGACTGGGAGAGGTTAATCAGGATGCTACTGAAATGGAACCGATTATAAGAAATGCCGATGTGATGACTTTTGATTTATCGAGTATCAGATACAGCGATGCCTCTGCTACTTCAACTCCGTCACCCAATGGTTTAACAGGTGATATGGCCTGTCAAATCATGTATTATGCAGGTATGAGTGATAAATTAGAAGGAATCGGAATCTATGAGTATGCACCTTCAGCAGATACAAATCAAATGACTGCAGCATTAATTGCGCAAATGGTGTGGTATTTTATGGAAGGTGTAAGCAATAGAAAGAACGATTTTCCTGATAGTACAAGTTCGCAGTTTACTGTTTATAACCTGACACTTAGAGAGAATAATGAGGAGATGCATTTTCTGAAAAGTAATGTAACCGGTCGCTGGTGGATGGAAATACCTCTGAGTAAGATAAAAAAGAAATTAGACAGGCATCAGTTAGTTCCATGCAGTTATGAAGATTATCAGAAGGCTTGTAACAATGAAATTCCGGAAAGATGGTGGCAAGCTTTAAAGAAACTGTCGTAACTATGCCCGATTTTAACTCATTTATTGAAATTAAAAAGTGTCTTTTGTTTGCAATTTGTTTTTTTGCTTACTTTAGGGCCGCAAATTAAGACGTATAATATTAAACGAATCAACAACCTGAATAGTATATGAAGAGACTTTTTACAGTCGTAGCTGTGGCAACCGCATCAGTATCCTTTGGACAACAGGATCCACAATTTTCACAAAACATGTTTAACCGCTTGTATCCAAATCCGGCATCTGCAGGTACCAACGAAGCAATTTGTGGTACTTTAATTTATCGTGATCAATGGGATAAATTTGGAGGTGGGCCCAAAACGGCTGTTTTTGGGGTAGAATCACCTGTTGAAGTTCTACATGGCGGACTAGGGCTTTCAGTTTTAACTGACAAGCCACTGAACCAGAAAAATCTAAACATCAAATTGGCATATTCATATCATTTAGATTTAGGTTCAGGCAAATTAGGAATTGGACTTGATGCCGGTTTATTACAGCGTGGTTATGGCAATGATTTTAATGCTATTGACCCTGATGATCCATTGGTAAAATCAGGAACAGGCTCTAAGTTTGACCTTGGCGCAGGCTTATATTATAAATCAGATAAATTTTATGTTGGTGCTTCGGCAACACATTTAACCGGTGGAAAAATTGAATATACAGACGATGCCAAAGTAGAAGTAGTACCCCATTTTTATTTTATGGGTGGTGTTGACTTCGATCTTACCCCATCTTTGAAATTAAAACCATCTTTATTTATAAAGTCTGATGCTAAAGAAACACAGGCAGATATAAATGCTAATCTGCACATTAAAGATAAAGTTTGGATTGGAGCATCATACAGACTTCAGGATGCTATTGTTTTAATGGCTGGTATAAATATTATCGAAAATCTGAAATTAGGATACTCTTATGATATTACTACCTCTAAATTAAAAGGGTATCATAGCGGAACACATGAAATAATGTTAGGTTATTGTTATGTGATTAAGCCAAAAGTAATTCCTGTATTAAGAAATGTAAGATTTTTATAATTTACGGGAAACTTAATTTAATTAGTAACTTATCTTTGAAACTGAAGTATAAACAGAATAATAAAACAGCATAGTACAGACTGAAAGTAATAAAAATAAATATAAATCGTTTTAACATCCATAATTCTCCAGTTACTAAATTGGCAAACATGAGAAAACTATTCATTCCCATCATTGCAGTTATTTTACTCAGCAGCTGCGGTGGCGGTAACAAAGGACAGTTAGTTGGTGCTCTTAACCGAGAGCGCTGGTATCAGGCTGATCCATACGGCATGGTGTTTATACCATCTGGCGCATTTAATATGGGTCCAAGCGATCAGGATGTACCATACGCAATGGTTGCACAGAGCAAATCTGTTTCTGTTCATGCATTTTATATGGACAATACTGAGATTACCAACAACGAGTATCGTCAGTTCGTGGAGTGGGTTCGCGACTCACTTGCGCACCGATTAATCGGTGGTGATCATCTTATCGAAGAAGGAGAATATGGCGAGCGCATCAATTGGCGTAAGAAAATTAAATGGGAAGATGAGCAGAACGTAGAAACCTTAGCTGAGTTGTTTTTACCGGAAAGTGAGCGCTTTTACAGAAGAAAAGAAATTGATTCACGTAAACTGAATTTCGAATATTACTGGATTGATCTAAAAGAAGCTGCCCAAAAGTCAAACCGTGAACAAGGTATGACTGACCGTTCAGTATTTATAAAGAAAGATATTATCAATGTATATCCTGATACATTAGCATGGATACATGATTATACATATTCATATAATGATCCTGTTACAAACATGTATTTTTGGCATCCGGCTTATGATGATTATCCGGTAGTAGGTGTCACCTGGAAACAAGCACGTGCTTTCTGTATCTGGAGAACACAATTATTGAATAGTTACTTACAGGAAAACGGAGAATCATTTGTTCAGGATTTTAGATTACCTACAGAATCAGAATGGGAATATGCGGCAAGAGGTGGACATGATTTAGCTCCATATCCTTGGGGTGGTCCTTATATCAGAAACAGTCGCGGTTGTTTCCTTGGAAACTTTAAGCCAATGCGTGGTAACTATATGGATGATGGTGGCTTTTACACAGTAAAAACAACATCTTATTGGCCAAACGACTATGGCTTATACTGTATGTCAGGTAACGTGTCTGAATGGACAAGCAATGCTTATGAGGAAGCTGCATATAATTTCTCGCATGACCTTAACCCCGATTATTCTTACGATGCAAAAGACTCTGATCCTGTAGCATTAAAGAGAAAAGTAATTCGTGGCGGTTCATGGAAAGATGTAGGATACTTTTTACAGACAGGCACACGTTCTTATGAGTATCAGGACACTGCAAAATGTTACGTAGGTTTCCGTTGTGTTATGTCATTCTTGGGTCGCGACAAAGCTGACTTTTAAGAATAAATTATTTCGATTATTATCACCAAAATAAATAAATTAAAAATCAACCAATTAAATTTTCAAAATCAACTATGGGATTAGCTGAATTCACATCCGGAAAAAAGTACAAAAAATTCATGGCAATGTTGTACGGTCTCGGTGCATCTGTTGTAATTGCTGGAGCATTATTTAAAATCCAACACTGGGAAGGTGCTGGTATCATGCTTACAGTTGGTCTTCTTACTGAAGCCGTAATTTTCTTCTTCTCTGCTTTTGAACCGTTACATGAAGAAATTGACTGGACACTTGTCTATCCTGAATTAGCAGGTATGCATGATCCAAACAATGCAAGAGATAAAAAGAAAAAAATTGATCCGGTATCACAAGCTTTAGATAAAATGTTGTCTGATGCTAAAATTGGTCCTGATTTAATTGCAAGCTTAGGAACAGGGTTAAAATCATTAGGCGATAATACCGCTAAAATGGCAGATCTTTCTGATGCTTCTGTTGCTACAAATGATTATGTAAAAAATGTAAATGCAGCTACTAAGTCTGTTACAGAACTTTCCGGTTCTTATCAAAAGGCTGCACAGGCAATGAGTTCTTTATCTACTGCCAGCGATGACGTTAAAATGTATAACGAGCAAGTTCAAATGGCTGGTAAAAACCTAGGCGCATTAAATGCTGTTTATGAGCTTCAGTTGCAAGATTCAAACAATCACTTAAAACAGACTTCGAAGTTTTATGATGGCATTAACCAGTTAATGTCAAATTTGAATGAGTCGTTAGATGATACTAAGAAGTATAAAGATGAAGTTTCTAAACTGGCTAAAAACCTGTCTTCTCTAAATACTGTTTATGGAAACATGCTTTCAGCAATGAACCTGAATCCAAACAAGTAATCTGATAAATTAAATTATTTTATAACCAACCAATTTTAGATATAGAGAAATAGACTATGGCGAGTGGTAAACTGACACCGCGGCAGAAGATGATTAACATGATGTACCTCGTGTTAACGGCTCTGCTTGCTCTTAACGTTTCAAAAGAAATCATCAATGCATTTATTACCATTGATGAAGGAATAACTGCATCCAACCTTAACGTTATTAAAAAGAATCAACAGGTAATGGATGCATTTGCTACAGCTGCACAAGCTGATGCTGTAAAAGCAAAACCTTTTCAGGAGAAAGCAAATCAGGTTCATAAAGCTTCTGATGATTTGTATAAATACGTTGAAGACATAAAGAATGAAATCGTTAGAAAAGCGGATAAACTTGAAGCCAATGCGAAAATCCCCGGTCCTCGTGATATACAGAAAAACGATGACTATGATACACCAACTTTAGTAATGTGTGGTGATAAGCAAGATGGTAAAGGCTTTAAAGGTACAGAGTTAAAGAATAAGTTAGAAGAGTATAAAGTTAAACTAATTGGATTTGTTGATGCCGATGACAAAAAGGATTTTCAAACGCGTTTTGATGAGTTGATTAATNNTTAGCTATGCTTAGCAAAATTCAATCCGATGTTAAAACTGCGGAATCACAAGTAAACAACTATCTTTTATCGCAAATTAATGCAAAAGATTTGAAGTTTACTGATGTAGAACCTAAGGTAGTTGCACCAACAAGCTATGTATTAACCGGTCAGGATTATAAAGCAGATGTATTTTTAGCTGCTTTTAATAAAAGTTCTGATGCAGAAATCGTTGTTGGAGGCAGAACCTTACCTGTTGAAAATGGATTAGGTAAATATGTTGACCGTCCTTCATCAGAGGGTGTAAAGAAATGGGGTGGAGTAATTAAGGTTAAAGACCCGGAGGATCCAACTAAAGTTAAAGAATACCCATTTGAAGCAGAATATATTGCTGCAAAACCAGCAGCTGTTGTTTCTCCAACAAAGATGAATGTATTCTATATCGGACCGGAAAACCCTGTTTCGATTTCAGTACCTGGTGTACCAAACAATAAAGTTGTTGCTTCTATTTCAGGTGGCGGAGGTACATTAACAAAAAACCCAAAAGGAACTGGTGCTGACTATATTGTAAAAGTAACACAACAAGGTGAAGCAACAATATCAATTATTGCTGATATGGATGGAAAGAAAATTAACATGGGCGCAATGAAGTTCCGTGTGAAAAGAGTTCCCGATCCTGTTGCAAAGATTGCAGGCAAAAGAGAAGGACCAATGCAAAAAAATGCGCTGATTGCTCAAAGTGCAGTTATTGCCGAATTGGAAAATTTCGACTTCGAAATTTATTATAAAGTAACGAAATTCAAAATGTCTTTATATCCAAAAGGTAAAGATCCAATTGAATTAGAAAGTAATAACAACCTTATTACTGCTAATATGAAAGCTGCTTTAAGTAAAGCTCGTGCCGGTGATAAAGTATATTTTGAATATATTAAGGCTGTTGGTCCTGACGGAGGAACAAGAAGTATTCCAAGTGTAAACTTTACAATTCAATAATACGTTTAACAATAAACCACGGAGGGTAAGATGAAAAAAGTCCTGTTGTTTTGTTTCCTGTTTGCAATGGCATTTACTGTCAAACAAACAAATGCACAAACGGTATTGGATGGTGTTTATGTAAAAGAACACAATCCTACGCGCAAAGTAATGGAATATGCATTTCTGCGCGAAGCTGATGTATTATGGGCAAAGCGTGTTTGGGAAGTAATAGATCTCAAACAAAAGATTAATTTACCACTTCGTTTCCCACGTGAAGGCGATACAAAGGACAGAAAGAGTTTGATAGAAGTTTTGATGAATGCTATTGATGAAGGATCCTTAACGGCATATTCAACAACAGATGATGAATTCACCACACCTATGACTCTTGAAGAGTTTAAGAAAATTGGTGGAGCAGGAATGGACACTATTCAGATAACAGATCCAGAGCCTCCATATCTTACTCGTGATTCAGCCGTTCAGCGTACCTTTTCACGTGATAAAGTTATTGCCTATCGTATTAAAGAGGAGTGGTTCTTTTNNAGTGCCGTATTATTGGTATTGCACCATTAATGCTTGCCGAAGATGAATATGGAAATATCAGAGAAGGTAATATTCAAAAGCCTCTTTTTTGGATTTATTACCCCGAAGCAAGAAAGTTACTTGCAAATGCTGAAGCTTTCAATCGTGAAAATGATACTGAACGTAGAACATTTGATGATGTATTTCATAAACGCATGTTTAATAGCTACATTATTAAAGAATCTAACGTTTACAACAGACGTATTGAAGATTACAAAACCGGCTTAGATGCATTGCTTGAAGCAGAGAGAATTAAGTCAGAGATTATAAATCTTGAACACGATATGTGGGAATATTA
>DKKR01000016.1 GCA_002455375.1 Bacteroidetes bacterium UBA6661 | reverse complement strand
ATGCCTTACTCCTAAGCAATCACTGTTATTGTTAAATCTGGAAATAAACATATCATAGGTATTGCTTGTGTTAACATTGAATGTTCCGAAAGAAGCCGCACCCGAGAAAATACCCGACACATAACAATTGCCATCTGTATCAGAGCATACGGAAGACCCCCCACTCATGGTGCCGGTTGCATTTAATTGACGAGCCCAAACAATGGAACCGTTAGACGTAAACTTTGCAAGCAAGAAATCTCTGCCGAAAGAATTATACAAAGTGGTTCCGTTTAATAATAAGGAATCCTCAAACCCTCCGGTTGCATATATATTATCAAGCGCATCAATACCTACTCCGCTTATCCCATTAATACCAGTACCAGCGAACGCTTGCAGCCATTTAACATTACCCATTGAATCCATCCTTGTAACAAAGCCATTAATAGTGCCTGTTAAAGAAAGTGAAACGGTGTCTATGGCTGAATTATTGACACTAAAATAACCTCCCATTATAATATCGCTTCCAATAAATGCAATACTAATTTTATATTGTTCGGGACCAAAAAATTTATGTTCAGCCCATAATAAATTACCATTGGTATCATATCGTGCAAAAAAGCCTCCTGAATCAATAGCTGTTGTACCGGCAAATCCGTTATTTTCTAACTTACCTGCCAATAATACATTGCCATCAGGCTGTGCAAAGCAATAAGCATTATCGCTGCCCACGCTTCCAATTCCCTTAGCCCAAAGGCAATTTCCGTTTAAATCGTATTAAGCCAAAAATGCATCTTCGCTGTTTGGAAAACCATTCAATGTTATTCCATTTCCAAAGTTTACATAGCCTATTATATTACCTGAAATATACAGACAATTATTTACCGGATCAAATACGCCATTTCCACCCTCATGATGATTAGGCTGCATGTAACTTCCTCCTAAGGTTCGTGCCCATACATTATTACCGGCTGCATCAAACTTGGCAATAAAAATATCATCGTTTCCATTGCTGTAAAGGGTGTCACCCGGTAAATATAATGCCCCTCCATACGAACCAATGAGATAAACATTAGTTCCATCGGTTATTACTCTTGCCCGTTCACCATAAAACTGGTAACCGCTGCCTATATGTTCAGCCCATTGCCAGTTTTGTGCATTGCATACATAACTTGTCAGTAAAATGCACCATAATATTAATCGTTTCATTCAAACACTATCTTACCGCTGTAGCTTTTTTTCTTGCTTGCAAGCGTTACGTTATAAACTCCCTTAGCCTCTTGCTCTAAGTTTACTATTATCTTACCTTCATTCATCTCTAATTTTTTTTGCTGTATCAATTTTCCGGTGTTATCATAAATACTTAAAACAAGGTTTGTCTCATTCACAAAATCATCAGGCACGGTTATGTTGCATTTGCCTGCATTGGGGTTGGCATAAATAAGCAGTTGGTTATTTGCCATTCTGCCTTCTCCACCTCCAATGCCGGTTATGGCATCTATCTTTGCCAAATAAATATCCTGCCCCAAAAGCGCTGTCATGCTTGTGCTGCCAATGTTTATTGTATTATCAAACGCTCCTGCACAGTAAACAGAGCCTGAATTATCAACCGCAACACTGGAATTTCCAGCTTGCCCCAAATGCCTTACTCCTAAGCAATCACCGTTATTATTAAATCTTGAAATAAACATATCATAGGTATTGCTTGTATTAATATTGAATGTTCCGAAATTTGCATTCCCAGAAAATAATCCAGCTAAATAAAAATTTCCATCTGCATCAGAAAAAATATTATTAGGACTCTTGTAATTTCCGGTAACTGATAACTGTGTATTCCAAATAAAATTTCCTACGGCATCAAGTTTAGCAATAAAAATATCTGAACTATTAGCTTGAATCGTGTTGCCGCCAAGATTTATTGAGTCTTGAAACCCTCCGGTAATATATAAATTGTATGAATTATCTATTGTAAGGTCTTGTATGTAATCTAATCCTGCATTTCCATAAGTTTTTATCCACTTTACATTCCCATTACTATCTGCTCGTGCTATAAAACCATCATAATTACCTTGTGTGATTAATGTAGCAGTGTCTAACTGAAATGGAGTTGAGCGATATAAACCATATAATATTAAATCTGCTCCTATAAAATCCAGAAAGACACCATTGGTATTACCTGTAACAGGTGCAGAAAATTTTATTTCTGCAGAAAGGCAATTACCGGAAGAATCATATTGCACAATGCCACCACCGGGAGGAATAAAAAAACTGCCAAAATGTGAAGAATCTGCCGTTTGAGTCAGCAAATAAATTTTCCCATTAGCATTAACATTTATATACGGAAGTCTTTCTTCTCCTATACCTCCCATTGCTCTTGCCCAAAGAAAATTACCACTGGTATCCATACGAGTTAGGAAATTGTCTGTTTGAGTACCTAATGATGTTAGCGTTATTCCATTACCAAAATCTACAGTGTTTTTAAAATTGCCCGTTACATAAATGCAATTGCATATCGAATCAAAAACTCCTCTTGCATACTCATGGTTATTAGGCTGCATGTAATTTCCTCCTAAGGTTTTCGCCCAAACAAGATTCCCTGAAGCATCAAACTTAGATATAAAAATATCATTGTTTCCATTGCTGTAAAGGGTGTCACCCGGTAAATATAAAGTGCCTCCATATGAGCCAACAAGATAAATATTTATCCCATCTGTTATTACATTGGCTTCTTCTCCGTAAAATTGATATGCACTTCCGATATGTTTAGCCCATTGCCATTGCTGGGCATTACTTACATAACTTGTCAGTAAAATGCACCCTATTATTAATCGTTTCATTCAAACACTATCTTACCGCTGTAGCTTTTTTTCTTGCTTGCAAGCGTAACATTATAAACACCTTTTGCCTCCTGCTCCAAATTCAATTTTACAGTACCATCATTCATCTCTAATGTTTTTTGTTGTATGAGTTTGCCTGTGTTATCATAAATACTAAGCGTTAAATTTTTCTCATTTACAAATTCATCAGGCACTGTTATGTTGCATTTGCCTTGGTTGGGGTTGGCATAAATAAGCAGTTGGTTATTTGCCATTCTGCCCTCTACACCTCCAATGCCGGTTATGGCATCTATCTTTGTCAAATAAATATCCTGCCCTAAAAGCGCTGTCATGCTTGTGCTGCCGATGGTTACTGTATTGAAAAATACACCAGCACAGTAAACAGAACCTGAGTTGTCAACTACTGAGCTAAAATTTGATGCCCTTCCAAAATGCTTTACCCCCAAGCAATCACCGTTATTATTAAATCTTGAAATAAACATATCATAGGTATTGCTCGTGTTAACATTGAATGTTCCGAAAGAAGCGGAATCTGAAAAAGCACCAGACACATAGCAGTTGCCATCAAGGTCTGAACATATCGAAGATCCCGCGGCAGTTGCCCCAGTTGCGTTTAACTGCTTACCCCAATCAACAACACCATTAGAATTAAATTTAGCAATAAAAAAATCTCTGCCATTGTTATAAAGATTAACTCCATTCAACAATAGCGAATCCTGAAATCCACCTGTAATGTAGATATTATCAAGCGCGTCAATACTTACCCCGCTTACTCCATTTACTCCACCGCCTCCAAATGTATGAATCCATTTCACATTTCCTTGTGAATCCATTCTTGTAAGATATCCATTAATGTTTCCTATTAAGTTGAGCGAAGCCGTATCTATTATTGCATTAGTTATATTAAAAAAACCTCCCATTACTATATCACTTCCAATAAATGCAATATTAATTTCATATTGCTCGGGACCAAAAAATTTATTTTCAGCCCATAATAAATTACCATTGGTATCATATCGTGCAAAAAAACCTCCTGAATCAATAGCTGTAGTTCCGGCAAATCCGTTAATTGCTAACTTACCTGCCAATAATACATTGCCATCAGGCTGTGCGAAGCAATAAGCATTGTCTCTACCCACGCTTCCAATTCCTTTTGCCCAAAGGCAATTCCCGTTTAAATCATATTTCGCCACAAACGCATCTTCACTGTTTGGAAAACCATTCAATGATATTCCATTTCCAAAATTTACGAAACCTATTACATTGCCCGATATATAAAGGCAGTTATTTACCGGATCAAATACACCGTTTCCATTTTCAAGATGATCAGGCTGCATATAACTTCCTCCTATTGTTCGCGCCCATACGTTATTACCGGCAGCATCAAATTTGGCAATAAAAATATCGTTATTCCCATTGCTGTACAATGTGTTGTTAGGCAAATTTAAAACTCCTCCATACGAACCTATTAAATATACATTTGTTCCGTCTGATACTACACTATTTGCTCGTTCCCCATAAAACTGGTAACCGCTGCCTATTTGTTTGGCCCATTGCCATTGCTGGGCATTACTTACATAACTTGTCAGTAAAATGCACCCTATTATTAATCGTTTCATTTTTTTGAGTTTTTTTTAATTGATGACTAATTTTTTAAGTATTCTGTTTTTATCGGTGGTTATTTCAACCATATAAATTCCGCGGGCTTCATTACTCATGTTTAATTTTACTTCATTACCTGTAAACAGTATTTTTTTCAATTGCTTTCCCATTATATTGTTAATGTTTAAAGTTGTTAAACTTTCACTGCTTACATCAAGCATTTTAACGGTAAACATTCCTGTGTTAGGGTTAGGTACTATTTCAGCATCGGGTTTTGTTTTTGTATTCGTAAAAGCAAGCTCAATGTTTTTGGTGAATGTTTCATTATCACCAACACTGTTATGATTTTGAGCTACCCTTAAAAAACCGGTATAGTCGGCACATTCGGCAAAAGTTTCTTCGGTATAAATATGCACTTCGCTTCCGCTTTGGGCATTAAAATCAGCCTGCAGGTTAACTTCCTGCCGCGCTTTCCAGTCGCTCACAACACCGCTTTGAACAATTACATTGTTGCTTGCCGTTAAGGTGTTCCACCCGCTGTAATTTTGTTGCAGGCTGGAAGGAGTTATGGTGGTATTGCTCACCTGACCGTCATACCCAAAATTAATTTTATTAAGAGTAACATTACCAATGGTAACAGGACTTATGGCAACATCTGTCCATGGATAAGACTGCCCGAACTCTTGTTTGCTTGCACCAGTTGCCGATATTTTCAAATAAATAATGCGCGGGTCATTAGGGTGGTAAGGCGTATAAGGTATTACACTAAAATTAGTGCCTGAGGCGCTGCTGTTAGTAAAGGTGTATATCCAGGAATGAATGTAGGTTTCATCACCAGATATGTTGATGTCAGGGTCAATAGTGTCCAACCAGTTCAAAGCAAGCACAGCAGCATTAGGTAATGGCTGGCCATCCTGGTCTTGTATAAAACCTGTAACATAAGTGGCGGTATTGGTATTAAAATCGCCATGGTGGTAAGGGTCGTAGTAATAAGCTGTGGGCGCAGTGCAGGCTGCCGGTGCGGGTGTTCCGTTGCCCGCATTAAATGCTGTGGTAAATGCTACAGCAGCTTTGTCTATGCCTGCATCATATAATCCTGTAATAGGGTCAGGGTCGCCATAGGCTAAAAAACTATGGTAGTTGTTAAATATAATGTTACTTGCTGCTGCTATGGTTGCTGCTGAATATACAGGGGGATTTTGGCTAAAATCATAACCACAGCTACCTCCCCAATTATCGCAGTAATTACAAGTAGGGTTGCACACATCATCAGGTACACAGTACCAATGCTTATCCTGAAATTCCCACCAGCTAAAGCCGCTGCCCCCGCAATCGCGCACAGAGGGCAGTATGGCTTGCATAAAACTTAATTGTGCTGCATTGTCTCCATCTAAATAAGGTATGAGGCAGCTTTCATCTGATGCACCAAATCCCGTTTCACCAACTATCCATGGTTTTCCTAATGCTTCGGTAAACCAATGTATTTGGTTAAGAAGCCTCTCACTACTGTATAACTCATTTTTATTTGGATAAAAATGTACGCTTACAAAATCAACTTTCATTACGCCTGTATCCCAATTCCAAACATCGCCCACATCTGTTCCCCCTACAGTAATCAAATGATTGGGGTCTGCGGTTTTTAGCGCATCATACCACAGCGTAAAATAATCGCAAACTGTTTGCTTGTTTTTATCCATATTACGACCTGGCAGATACCAGCTATAGTTAGGTTCGTTATATAGATCATAAGCAAGCAAAGCCGGTTTGCTATTAATAGCAAGTGCAAGTTGATGTAAAAATGCAGCATAATCCTGTGCATCAGTCAAACTTGATCCCCGATCAGGATAATAAACAATATTTCCTAAACCATCAGTATAACTTCCTGAACCATCAGCACACAATAAAATAACCTTCATATTACTGCTATCGGCAACATCCATAAAATGCTTAACCAAATTAAAAAATAGTTGCGCATCAGCATTGGTATATGGGGCATCTAAACCAATCGTCTGCTTATTGTTACAAAAACTTGACGGGTTGTTTGATAAATCAGAAAATGATCCTGATAATGTGTGAAATCCCAAAGCGCCATTATCGTTTCGGTTAGGCGACAATGCTCCCACTAATCTTATGGTATTAAACCCCATTTGCTTCATTTTGGCAAAATCCTGTGCAAGGCTGGTTTCGCAGTCGTTAAAAGTGTACCCGCCTTCCAGTACACAACCTGCTGTGCCGTAAATGGTGGAGCGTATAATTTTATATTGCGGATTGTTGGGATTATCATGAGTTAACTCAACATGATAATTCATCACCATAGGAAAAAACGGGACACCTTGCTGGTCATAAAACTGCCGTCCTTTTAACGTTACATATCCTGTGCCCTGCCCTTTTCCAATAGAGCAGCACGCTATTGCTAACACTATAAATAAGCAAATCTTTTTCATGGCTTATTTATTTTTTAGTTTTATAAACTAACTCTTTCAGCTCATCCACCTGTTTTTGCAAACTTATAATATAAAGCGTTTGCTCTTCTATTTTCTTTAGTAGCTTGGTTTGCATATCGCCCATTTCAAAGCCTTCATTGATTTCCACTTCTTTCGCACTCGGCATATCGGGAAGGTGGCTGTTATGTTTAATATATTTTTCAAGTTCGTAAATACCCATTAGCTCATAATCTTTTGTAAAAACATAATCGGGGAAAACGGTGGCTGCTGTTACTTTAATTTCTCTTGTTGTTATTCCTCCAGCTACATATAAAAGATATGGATTTATGTTATTGCCCGGTGGAGTTACACCAATACCTACCTTGCCATATTTATTAATAAGTAATCGTGTTGCAAAATTTGCATGATCCCAAATAAAAAATGTTTGTTCACCGGAATTATCTATATCGTTTCCAATTGCCCAAAGCTCGATGCCGTTTTGTTCAAACCTTATTTCGCTTTTACCTATTCCTGTTGAAAGACGATTAATGGACATTCCACCATTTAAATCATTATGAGCAATAGTAAATTTTGTATCTCCTACATTACTTGTGCCAAGCAAAAGCTTTCCATCGGCTGTAAACCTTGCCTGCTCTGTATTGTTTGTTTTAATTACAAAATCTACATTATCGGTAGTTCCAAGAAAGTTTAATAAAGCATTGGTGTTGTTGTTTCCAGTAGTTACCCATGGAATAACATTAGGTGTGGATATTTGGTTAAGTCGTTTTAATGTTCCATTGGAATCTGCCACCAAAATTTGAAAGTCAGTTCCTGCAAGACTGTTAATTTTCATATCGCCACTTCCATTTACCCTCACCCTTTCCACATTGTTGGTCCTGAAAACAAAGTCGTTATTATCAACGGTTCCAATAAAATGTGTTGCAGGATTACTTCCATAATTGCCATACATAGTCCAGTCGTCACGCTCTGGTTGTTTCAATACAACGCTGTTTGATACTTTGCAGCCATTGGCATCAAGGATGGTAAAATAGTTTTCTCCTGCACATAGGTTAGTGGGTGCCAAACCTGTTTGGTTGCCGGGATACCACGTACAATTGTAAGGCTGCAGCCCACCGGTTACAACTACCGGTGCCATACCATTACAAGCACCAAAGCTGCTTATGTTGTAGTCGTTACCATAGATAAAGGGTTCCGGTTTTTCTGCCTGCAAAGGCTCAGGTTGCGTAAGGGTAATAAATGCTTCAGCAGCTTGATTGCTGCTGTCGGAAACACGAACAAAATAATAGCCTGCTGCTAAATTGATGAGTGTGGCAACACTGTCACCATTGCTCCATTCATAACGGTATGGTGGTGTACCGCCTGCAACACTAACACTTAATGTTCCGTTTTGCTGGCCAAAACATGCAATGTGGTAGCCATTGAAATTGGATGCATTGAGCGTAGCCTGCATTTGCGCATGAATAGTGGTGCTACAAAAAAATGCTAATGCAACAAGAGCAACTGCTGTCGCGGGGGGGGGGTAAAAACTTTTTCATTGGTTGAGGATTTTAAAATTCGATTGTAAATATATGGTTTGTTTTGCGAAAACAAACAAAAGTATTCCAATAGCGATGATGGCTATCTCGCTTTTTACTTTTCGTGGCAGGTAGCGTTGGCTACTCTTACTTCAACTAAATGCTTCTTTATGAATAAATGCTTTAAACTCGTTTCGGAGTTCTTTAAAATAACGCTCGAATGATTGAAGTTTTTCGCGTTCACCGGCATGTACGGCAGCAAGGTTTGTGACCGGGTTGGCTGAATGAGCTTCTATTTTATTTTCATGCTGTTTAAAATCATGTCGCATGATGTCGAGAATATCCCGTTGCAGGATAAATTGATTTTGATAATGCTCCACATTGGGCATGTTGTAATGATTCTGATCAGCCATTACAGCTGAAGCAAGGTCGCCTTTCATGCGATCAATTTCTCCACGATAGAAGTTGATTTTACCTTGCCACTCATGGTGTTCGGCAAGCATCTCTTCAAGTTGTTCAATGGTGTGCATGTTATTAAGATTTAGAGTGAACGATACAATGGCGGTTTATGAATAAAACTCTTGAATTGAAACAATTCCCCTCGATTGAAAAGCAAGAGATCATGATTCTTTGAAAAAATACTACCGGAACTACAACTCTTCATTCTACAGCAGATTTAATTTTTCATAAAAGTAATACATTTATTTATATATGCAAATAACTTGTTCATAAACTATGGCATTATTATCTATTTTGAACCATTTTATCATGTTATTCACATCAGACCCTAAACATCAGAATGTCAAAAACCTGAAATTACATCAGCCTGACTACTTGGTTTTTTCTGAAAACACCTTCTATTGTTTCAAAACTTTCAGCCGGAAAACAACTTTTGAAAGAGACCTGATTCAATTCCTCAGAGGAGAAATCACAAAATCATCGTAAAAAATGTGGCTGCAGGATGCTCAAATCTTACAACTGTGATTAAATGCTTCTTTTTTAACTATTAGACACCATTCGGGAAAGCAATTTGCAATTCACTGTACAAAATATAAATGATATGAAAAGAATTGCAGAATTTGCCTTAATGTCTATGTGTGTGTTGGGGGTTTGTAAATCCACCTTTGTGAATGCACAAGGCAACATTACAGAGCGTAAGTACAGAGTTATTGCTTACAAGCAGGGAGCCAATGAAATCACCAGTATGTCTAACGAAACTACGGTAACTCCTAATATGGCCATATATGTTCCCAACTCCTTTACACCCAATGGTGATGGTATTAATGAAACATTTGGCGCCTACAGCGAAGGAGTTAAAGACTTTACCATGCAGGTATTTGACCGTTGGGGAGCTATGATTTTTGAATCCAGCGATATCAATAAGCGCTGGGACGGTATGTATAAAGGTCAGATAGCACAGCAGGGAAGTTATGTATATAAAATACAGGCAAAAGCTATCAACGGCAGAATATTGACTAAAAAAGGAACCGTAAACCTTATAATGTAATCGCGAAAAAAAGATAATAATGTTTCACACTAAAAACTAAGAACATTGTCAATCATACTACTAAAATATCTCATCAGGCACTTCGACAAAAAGGGAATAGTAGTTTCGCAAATACATAAGCTGAAAACTAAAATTGCCATGCTTGGCTTGTGATACCTGTAAAGTTGCTACTTTAGAGCAAACTTTCTGGCTACATGAAGCACATCGCAAAATTATTATGGCTTATTTATCTTATTCCACTTTTATCGTCAACAGCCTCTGCACAGGAAACTGAAGAAGAAATATCGCGCTGGCAGATTGGTCTAACAGCAGGGATAAACATTCCACTGAGTGATTTTGCTGATAAGCTGGACGAAAACTTTAAATCTGGCTATGCCATACTTGGTGCTACCTCGCGACTGCGTACTTCTTACCACCCAAACAGCAAACTCTATATTGCTGCCGATTATGTGTGGTTCTATAACCCGGTTAATGCAACTGAATTACTAAACAGTCTTGTTGAAACAAACCCTCCGGGACCACGTTACAAAACCACTACTTATCCGTGGAAAGTAAACAGCCTACTTTTAGGTCTTGGTACAACCTTAAATTTTAACGAACAAACAGATGCTACATTAAGAGGAATGCTTGGTTTTGCAAATGGAAAATATTCAAAACGGATTTATCAGTCTTTTGATGGCGTAAAAACATTGCAGGTTACAGAAAATGCTTCATCTGTTTTAGATATAGCACTCAATCTGGGCTTTGAAGTGAAATATTGTTTTCACAAAAACATAGGAGTAATGTTTGCAGGCGACTATTTCCGCACTGAATTTAACTATGATGATGTGTATTTAATTTATTCCGAAACCGGAGAAAAAAGATCCACCGGTGCATACTCACAACCTGTTGATGTTTTTCAGTTTTCAGCCGGTATTTTTACCAAATTTTAATGGGCGAAAGGTTGATTTTTTTGGGTGAAAGTCCTTTTTTTAATGGCGAATATAACGTTATTAACACCTGTTAATAACGTTATATATTGATTATCATTGACTTATAGTATAATTGCCAATCACCTCTTTTTTGGGTGAAAATTCAATTTATTTTTGGACGCGTTAACCAATTATTCTATTCCGTTTAACAACAAAATTTATTAATGCGAAAAAACTTCGGTTAATCGCAGCGGGCTTATTATGTTTAATTTCTAATTACCATTTCACATGATTAAATCAACTTTAATCTCAATTACAAGAAGCATTGTTGCAGCGTTCTTGTTAGCAGTTCCTACTTGTTTGGTTGCTCAAAATTATCTGCCAAAATCGTATTATACTTTCGAAGGCTCATCGCCAATGAAAGATTCGATGGGAACTTTTAATCTTGATCCAAACTATTACCAGTCAAACTATCAAATACTAACCAACACATCCGGTGGTGTTGGCAAGTACATGAAGTTAGACTCTAGCAGTACCATCATCAGAGGTGGTGTGTTGGCTATTGACTCTGCCGTAACATTCGAATTTATTTTTAAACCCGGTATGAACTTTGGCACAACAGTATTTGCAAAAAGAATGGATGGTGCTCTTGAATTGCGCATGACCTATCCGGCAATTAACTTCATGACAGAAGTTAAAGCCGCTAACGGCTCTCCTATTTATGATGATTTTGAAATAGACCTTAATGGTATTGGTCGTGCATCTTATAGTTATTATGTGGATGACAATTGGCATCACATTGTATTTAAATATAATGCAAAAGCCGGCATCAAAGAAGTCTGGGTTGACGGGCAACTGCCTGCTGGTTTTTCAAAAACTATAGCCGGTGGTAGTTTCGCCCAAAGTGGTAATAGAGACTATATGCTCAACTCTCAGGCAGATTACTATAAATATCAGGGTGCAATAGATGAAATTGCTGTTTACTACAACTCACTTGGAGGAAATTCAATCTATGCACACTATTTAAATTTTATGGCAGGCAAGCATTATTCATTCGCAAACCCTACGGTTCCTGCACCAACACCAAGTCCCGTAACAGCAGGTATCAATATTAACGACTTTGCTCCGGGTCATCCCTCACCATCACTTACACCCATAGAGCAATTAAAAAACTTTCCTACACCAAGATATAAGCCCGGGCATACATTGTTTCCTAACAATCCATTTGTTGGCTACTATTATCTTTCAGGATATCAGACTTATGAGACTGTTTATTCAAAAGCTGTAGCAAACAGTGTTACACTACAAACAGATTTTGCAAAAAACTTTAACTACACCATTATGGCTGCCGAAAATACAGGTGCCTATAGTGATTACTCGAACCCAACTACATTTTCATATGCATGGATTAATCTGGCAAACAGCTATCCACAATACAAAGTATCTGCTTTATCATATTGGCCACAATTGCGTCCGACAGATGCAGGCTATAAAAGCAATACTGCTTATGCAACATGTGGATGTTTGCCCGATAAGTATTATCTTAAAAACAGTTCTAATCAATATCTGAACCCTAACGGAGGAACCGGTTCAACAAAATATCTGAGTCCTGCAGGAGCACCTGATTCTTTAGTTAAAGATGGACTTACACAGAAATTTTACATGCAACAACTACTTACAAAATTGAGCAGACCTATTGATTATATATTAGATAATGGTGAAGTTATTCCATTCCTATATTATACTAACGTTATGCAATCTGACCCGAGTGTGGTGGCAGATAAAAATTCATCAGGTCTTGATTGGTTCACATATGAAGGTCGCAGAGCTGCAACAAAAATAAATGCTTATCGCGATCAGTTCATGAGCTTAAGTGGTTTATCAAATACAAAATTTGCTTATTATCAGTTGGATGGTCAGCCAACATGGAATTTAAAATGGTCAGAAGTACGTACAGTGAATACAGCCATGAATGGTTCACACTATGCTACAGGTGATATTTATATGCGTTGGCCATCAAACTGGCGCTATTGGAGTGGTGCATGGAAAGGATGGCAGTGGGTTGTTGAATCAAGAAGAGAACAACTATTAGCCGGAGACAAATATTTTTCACCTGCAGTTTCACCAGGGTGGGACAATGACGAAACACAAAACGTTCGTCCTGCACAATGGTTAGGTTTTCTTAAAGCTGTTTCAATGACAGGTGCAGAATTTTTCACAACAGGTTATTTTGTAACATCTCAACCTTATCAGAATCCAAAAAATTATATCTGGCAATTGGTTATTCCGCCTTATGCACAAGCAATCACAAGTCGTTATGAGGATTTGTTCAGAAACGGATATCTGATGTCGGGTGATGTACCTAATAGTACAACAAGTCCAACTTATATGGCTTACTCTTTCAATACAGGTGATCCCGGAAAATTAGTTGTTGTACGCAAACACAATTCACAAAATAAATATGCTATTACAGGTTCATCACAACCAATGTCTAATATGGCAGGTGCAGCACCTGATGAAGCTGTTGCACAAATCAATTTAGACGGTAGCAGAATTAAATTTAAAATCAGAAGACAAGGTAGTAC
>DKKR01000057.1 GCA_002455375.1 Bacteroidetes bacterium UBA6661 | reverse complement strand
TGACACGCATAAATGAAATTATTTTCATTTCAATACCTGTGTTTTTCCAGAACCTGCTTTCTATGGGTGCCTGGTTTTTGTTTTTTGTATTTATAGAAAGGCTTGGCCAGCATGAGTTAGCCGTTTCTAATGTTGTTCGTAGCGCCTACATGGTTTTGATGACACCCATTTGGGGCTATGCTTCTGCTGCCAACAGTATGGTGAGTAACCTTATCGGACAAAACAAACAGGCTGAAGTAATTCCGCTGATAAAAAAAATTATAGTACTGAGTTTAGCATCTTCAACCCTAATCTTACTCATTAATCTTTTTGATTTTAAACTATTGTTGCGCATAATTTCTTCTGATATGATGTTGCTGTACGATGCAACACCTTCTTATATCGTCACCTGGTGTGCCATGTTTTTTTTCAGTGTTAGCATGGTGCTGCTGAGTGCCATCAGTGGTACAGGCAAAACTAATGTAGCATTTATTATTGAAGTAATAAACATCGCCATTTATGTTGCTTATGCATTTATTGCTGCTGTAGTGCTAAAGGCACAGCTTCATGTGGTGTGGTATGTAGAAATTCTTTATTGGATAATAATGGGATTATGTTCATGGCTATATTTACGAACCAATAAATGGAGAAAATGAAACACATTTTTCTGATTTTATTTATTTACATGCTGGCTTCCTGCAAATCAGCAAAGCAGGAAACAATAAATCAAAATCTTGAAACAGTAACAGTGACTGACATGAGAAACTTGGATGGATGTGGTTTTCTTTTAAAAACTGCTGATCAGAAAATACTGATACCCGATAATCTTGATGTTTCATTTCAAAAAAATAATTTAAAACTTGAAATCAGCTATAAAAAAACTTCGGTCATGACTACCTGTATGGCAGGGCAAACCATAACCCTCATATATTGCCGAGAAGTAAAATAGTTATCTTAGCATTAATGAACGACTTTAAAATACTTTTTTCCGGAACACCAGATTTTGCCGTTGAGTCACTGAAAATTTTGGTCGAAAACGGATATAATATTTGTGGTGTGATTACTGCACCTGATAAACCTGCAGGTCGTGGCATGCAAATGCAACAATCAGCCGTAAAAAAATATGCCCTGTCAAAAGGCTTATACATTCTTCAACCTGAAAAATTAAAAGATGCAGCATTTCTTTCAGAGGTTGCATCTTTAAAAGCCGATTTGCATATAGTAGTTGCTTTCAGAATGATGCCGGAACAACTCTGGAGCATGCCACGCTTAGGTACATTAAACCTACATGCATCTTTACTGCCACAATACAGAGGTGCTGCACCAATAAACCGTGCCATCATGAATGGTGAAACCACAACAGGCGTAACAACTTTTTTTCTGAAACATGAAATTGATACAGGAGACATAATTCTTTCCGATAAAGTTGATATCGGACCTACAGAAACCGCAGGCGAACTTCATGACAGACTCATGCATATTGGTGCAGCCTTAGTTCTGAAAACTGTTCAGCAAATAGAAAAAGGAAATCTTTCCACTACGCCACAAAAAAGCATAACATCAGAGCTAAAACATGCCCCAAAAATTTTCAAAAACGATTGTATAATAAATTGGTCTGATAAAACTTCAACCGTATTTAATCAGATACGCGGACTGTCGCCTTATCCCGGAGCATTTACTATGCTTGAAGATAAAAATGGGAAAACACTGACTTTAAAAATTTATTCAGCATTATTATTAGAAAGCAAAGAATTATCAGAGGCAGGGAAAATAATTTCCGACAACAAGAGTTTTCTGAATATAGCCACGTCTGATGGTATAATTTCAATCAAAGAGTTGCAGATTGAAGGTAAAAAAAGAATGTCTGTGGAGGATTTTCTAAGAGGCTTTTCCATTAACGATTACGCTGTTAAAAAATAAATCCTACTCTTAATTTTTGTGGTGACTGAAACACCAAATTTGCAAGGCAGAAAATGAAACGAATTGTAGTATTAACAGGTGCAGGCATCAGTGCAGAAAGTGGTATAAAAACCTTTCGTGATAGCAATGGCTTGTGGGAAGAACATCGCATTGAAGATGTGGCTACACCGCAGGCATGGCAGCGTAACCCTAAGTTGGTGACAAACTTTTACAATCAGAGGCGTAAACAGGTGATGGAAGCACTGCCCAACAAAGCACATTTGGCTCTGGTTGAGTTGGAAAAACAGTATCAGGTTGTGGTGATAACACAAAATGTGGACGACCTGCATGAGCGTGCCGGCTCAAAACATATCATTCATTTGCACGGAGAAATTTTGAAAATGCGCAGTGAAGAAGATCCCTCAATGATTTACCAATCCAATGGATGGGAAATGGATTACGAAAGCACAAACGCCCATGGGCACAGACTTCGACCTCATATTGTTTGGTTTGGTGAGATGGTACCCAAAATGGATGAAGCCATATTTCAAACCATGAAGGCAGATATTTTTTTAGTGATAGGAACATCGCTGGAAGTTTATCCGGCAGCAGGCCTAATTGACTACACATCACAAACCTGCGAAAAATATATTGTTGACCCCAAAGCCCGGGAGTTGAATCATATCCAAAATCTTACAGTAATTCAAAATACAGCAGGAGAGGGTGTGCCTGCACTTGTAAACAAATTAATTAAAAATGTTTAGCGAAGCGTTTATGCAAACCGACCTCTACAGTTGGGTCGTTCTTCCGGTATTGATTTTCCTTTGCAGAATGTGTGATGTAACATTGGCAACATTGCGCAACATATTCCTTTCAAGAGGGGTTAGAAAAATTATTCCCATAATTGGATTTGTAGAGGTACTCATCTGGCTGCTGGCAGTAAGTTCAATAATTAAAAACTTGCATAACATTATGTGCTACATAGCCTTTGCCGGTGGCTACTCTATGGGAATATTGGTAGGAATCGGCATTGAAAAAAGATTGGCTTTAGGCACACAAATCATCAGAGTTATTACAAGCAGGCAAAGTGAAAAGCTATTACAAGCCTTACGTGCGCAAAATTTGGGAGTAACTGAGATAGATGCTATGGGTTCGCAAGGGCCTGTAAAGATTTTACTCATTGTAGCAAAAAGAAAAAATATTGCTACCATATTAGAGATAGTTAATGAACATCATGGCAGCTCGTTTTTTACAATTGAAGATGTCCGCTCTGTTGAACAAGGCATATTTCCAATAAAGGCCGGTGAAGGAAAAATTCAATACCTGCGCAGGATTTTCCCGACCTTTAAACCGGGACGTTGAAAAAATAATTTTTTATTTAATGTTTGATTGTTGTACTTTTGAAAGGAGTTAAAGAGGTGCTTTTATGTCAACAAATAAAACCGATTCCAAAGAAAGATCAATCAGAGTTTCTAGGATTGAAAGAATACATCCTTACAGAACAATTCTGTTTTTCGGCATACTGATAAGTTCAGTGTTATTTCTAACATTATCATTTTTGTTTTTAATAACACAAAACGAAAACAGCAATCTGCCGCCTGCATTGCCTAAAGTTTTTACACTAAGCACAATCTTGTTATTGTTTGGAAGCTACACCATCTCCAAAGCAGTTAGTGCTTTCAGAAAAGATTCATTCGATAAATTATTAAGGGCAACCATTTTAACAACAATCATCACTTCGCTGTTTCTTGTGACTCAGATTATCGGATTACATGCCATGCAAAAAACAGGGTATTATACCAATATGCCATTTAACTCACATTATTTTTTCGGCATCATTGCATTACACATGGTTCATGCATTAGCCACTGTTGCCTATCTTATTTTTATCACCTACAATGCATTTCATCAGTCGCATGATGTAATTGACTCTTTATTATTTTTCAGCGATCAGGGGCAATTACTAAAGTTAAACAGTGCAATGGTGTTCAGCCATTTTGTAAACTTCAGTTGGCTTGCTATTTTCCTTATGTTTCTCTTTTCTTTTTAATGATTAGTAAAAGTCATGCAGTAACATTAGCGCTGCTGCTTACTTTATTTTTTTCCTGCAAAAAAGAAAATTTAGATTTAGTCTTTGAGGAAATAAATACACCTGCAAATTTTAATCTTAACAATCTTTTTATTTTAAACGACAGCGTTGTGTTTGCCTGTGGCGGACAAACGGGAAATGGCATAATACTCCGTTCCTCAGATGGTGGCAAATCGTGGCATATATTGAATGACCAATTTGAATATAACATACACAGTATATATTTTTTAGACAATCAACTTGGATATTGCGGAGGAGACTCTACTCATGTTTATCAAACAAAAGATGGTGGCATCAGCTGGCAATTGCATTTCGACTGGGAAGGAATTCCGTTTCAATACAGCTCTCCGCTGCGCAATGTTTGTTTTTTAAACAAAGACACAGGATTTTTTGCAGGAGGAAAAAATTTCGACCGTGGCATTATTTATTCAACCGCTGATGGTGGTGAACACTGGAATGTCTCCGGCTTTGAACATGAACTTCGATGCATCACTCCTACTGCAGCAGGCATTCTATCGGGTGGATATGGCATCATGCTTTTAAGCAAACAAAACTTTGAATTCGCATCGCTGGATTGTGACAGATCTTTTTATACAGGCATTGCTTTCAGCAATTTATTAGAAGGCGTTGCCTGCAGCTACAATGGTGCTTTATACCATACAAGTGATGGTGGAAATACATTTAGTATAAAAGACAAAAAGAATCATACTTTTGGAAAAAACGAGCAATTTTTATGCATTGATGCCCGAAAAGAAAAAATTATTGCAAGTGGATTAAGTGGATTTACAGCCGTAAGTACTGATGGGGGTGAAAACTTTGATTCGGGCTATAGTCTGAATAATTCAAGAATAAATAGTATTAAATTTTTGAACGACACAATTGCTATTGCCATTTCTGATAACGGTAAAGTTTTCAGAATTCACCTCTGATATTACTGAAATTTGAAATAATAGGATTAAACACCCTTTCAAAGCAAAACATCATTTTTCTGATGCTATCCTTTTTTAATACATGACTTTCTTGGTTATTTTATTTCAAGACATTGCAAACAGACATTGTGCCACAGGTTGCACTGATTGATAAATTGCATGTTGCCCTTATTATTAATTCGGCTATGTTTTTTAGGTGATACCTTAACAATGAAAACTGCTATCCGCGTAAGTCTTAATATGTACGGCAATTTAGTTATGGCATTTTACTAAGTTTCTATTTTTCACATTAACGGATTAATGCGATTTCTTTGACATCATACAAATGCTTTTCTCCATTTTCTCTTTCAACAATCAGTAAACCCATTGATGACAGCCCTTTTATTTTACCCTGAAATTGTCCGTCTGCATCTTTAAACAATGCTGTTTCATTCAGCTTATATAGATGAGAGAGATATAACTGATCAATTTCAGCAAACTTTTTTTGTTGCAACATCTGATAATTCACTTCAATGTTTTCATGCAATTTTACAGCGTTGATTTGTGTGTCTGCTTTAAATCCGGTGTCCATAAACACAGAAGTGGCAGCGTAAAGTTCCTTTTCAAACAACTGCTGATTGAAGTTGATTCCAATTCCAACTATAGAAGCATAAATCTCTGAACCACGTAAAATGTTCTCAATAAGAATTCCGGCCACTTTTTTACCATCAATCAGAATATCATTTGGCCATTTTATTTGCACCTTATTAGAATAAACAGACAACAAATCGCATGCTGCCAAAGCCACACATTTACTCAGCATAAAAGCCTCAGTTACTTTTAAAAACTCAGGATAAACAACAATACTCATCAGTAGATTTTTGCCCGCCTCACTTTGCCAACTACTACCCCGCTGCCCACGTCCTTTGGTCTGATAATCAGCAGTAACTACAGAGCCTTCGGGCAGCTTTTCTGACATGAGCTTTTCATGTAAAAAACTGTTTGTGGACTCCGTTTCATGGAGATTATACCATATAGAATTTTTAAACATGACAGCAAACATAGTTACTTTCCTTATTTTTTTTACTTTTGTCTCTGACTCAAATCAATAATTTTTACAATTTGGCAAAAAGAACGAATCCTGCAAAGGATAAAGATGAAACTACGCCTGTGAAAGCAGCCACGTTAAAAAAAACCAAGGCAAGGCAACCCAAGCGTAAATTAAAAGATAATACAGATAAACTACTCACTGTAATTATTGACAGTATAGAGGATAAAAAAGGAGAACGTATTGTTGTCTTAAACCTGAAGGAACTAAGTAATGCTATGGCAGATTATTTTATCATTTGTCAGGCATCAAATAAAACACAGGTTGAGGCAATAGTTCGCAATATAGAAGAAAAAGTAGAGAAAAAGTTAAAAGAAACGGCAGCACACATTGAAGGCAAACAAAATGCAGAATGGATACTAATGGATTATTTTAATGTGATTGTACATGTATTTTTGGCAGATAAAAGAGACTTTTATTCGCTCGAAAAACTATGGGCAGATGCACCATTGGTAAAATTTGCAGCCCAATAATAAACAAAACTGCCATTTTGCCGTTTGCATGATTGTTGATTACAAGAAAAACCAAAGATTGAATAAAAAAGATGTCAGAAGAGAATAAAAGCGGAGACAAGAAAAAATCACCATTTGGCAAAATGCCAAAACCTCCCGGGAAGGGTTTTAATTTTTCGTGGATTTATGCCATAGTATTCCTGTTGATTTTTGTCATTTGGGTATTAGGCCTTGGCGATAAACCCAAACTGACCAACATGAATGAGTTTGAAAAAACCATGCTAGCCACTCATGATGTAGAAAAAATTGAAATCGTTAATCGTGAACGTGTAGAGATAACCATTAAAAAAGACAAGCTAAACCAGGAGAAATACAAAGCTGTTAGTCACAAACCCTTTGGCAATGGCTACAATCCCGGTCCACATTACTACATGCCCATTGGCGATGTTGGAAACTTTGAATCAAAATTAGAAGCTATTCAGAAGGACTTCCCTGAGAATGAAAGAATACAACCTGAATACAACAACAACGACCGCTCAATCCTTGAAGTGTTGTTTTGGAATTTATTGCCGTTTATCATTATTGCCGTAATCTGGATTTTTATTATGCGTAGAATGGGTGGCGGTGGTGCCGGCAGCCAAATATTCAATATCGGAAAATCCAAGGCGCAACTGTTTGATAAGGACTTGAATGTTAAGGTCACGTTTAATGATGTTGCCGGGCTTGAAGAAGCCAAAGTGGAAGTAATGGAGATTGTTGACTTTCTTAAAAACCCAAAAAAATACACGCAGCTTGGGGGTAAAATACCAAGAGGCGCCCTGTTGGTTGGCCCTCCGGGAACAGGTAAAACACTTTTGGCAAAAGCAGTTGCCGGTGAAGCACAGGTACCATTTTTCTCGCTTTCAGGATCAGACTTTGTAGAGATGTTTGTGGGTGTTGGTGCATCACGTGTACGCGATTTATTCCGTCAGGCGAAAGAAAAGGCACCAAGCATAATTTTTATTGATGAAATTGATGCTATAGGACGTGCCCGAGGCAAAGCGCCATCTTTCAGTGCTAATGACGAACGAGAAAGTACACTCAACCAGTTATTGACAGAGATGGATGGTTTTGGCAGCAACACAGGTGTCATCATCCTAGCAGCAACCAACCGTGCCGACATCTTAGATCGTGCATTGTTGCGCCCGGGTCGTTTTGACAGACAGATTTATGTTGAGCTTCCTGACCTTACAGGACGCGAAGAAATTTTCAAAGTACATACCAAAGCATTGAAAATTGATCATACTGTTGATATTAAATTTCTTGCCCGCCAGACTCCCGGATTCTCCGGTGCTGATATAGCCAACCTTTGTAATGAGGCCGCTCTTATAGCTGCACGAAAAAATAAAACAGCAATAGGAAAAGATGACTTTCTTTCTGCAGTTGACAGAATTATTGGTGGTCTTGAAAAGAAAAACAAAATCATCACCAAACATGAAAAGAGTGTTATTGCTTATCATGAATCGGGACATGCAACCGTAAGCTGGCTATTGGAACATGCTCATCCATTGGTGAAAGTTACTATTGTGCCAAGAGGAAATTCATTAGGTGCAGCATGGTATCTACCCGAAGAAAGACAACTAACCAACAAAGAGCAGATTTTTGATGAGATATGTGCTGCTTTAGGTGGTCGTGCTGCCGAAGAAGTAATATTTGGAACCATAAGCACCGGGGCGCTTTCTGATTTGGAAAAAATTACCAAACAGGCCTATGCCAGCGTAAGCATCTTTGGACTAAACGAAAGAATCGGGAACATCAGTTACTATGATTCTTCAGGTCAGCAAGACTATTCATTCAGTAAACCATACAGTGAAAAAACTGCAGAGATTATTGATGAGGAAGTAAAAAAACTGATTGACTTAGCTTATCAGCGTACAAAAAAACTGTTGGTTGATAACAAAGAAAAATTAGACAAACTGGCGCACAGGCTTCTTGAAAAAGAAGTGATCTTCAAAGAAGATTTAGAGGAAATTTTCGGTCATCGTCCGTGGGGCGAGTCAGAAAAAGCCACTTTCAATTCTTTCATAACTGATGGCGAGCCTGAACCGGAAAAAACTATTCCTCCTGCAGTTGACAGTCCTCCTCCATCAAATATTCCTCAAGGGTCAATTCAGGTATAATTTATGGACGAAAGTACCAACAGAGAAAAAGTTCTAAAAAAGGTACGCAGTGCATTAATTGCTAAAACACCTAATCCGTATCCCAATCTGGATATGGATAAGGGTGTCTATAATTCCATGTCCTATTCACCGGAAGTACAGTTTGCCGAAAACTTTACGCAGCAAGGTGGGCAGTTTGTGCTTTGCAATGGTCGTGTTGAACTCATGGAAACCATACTTGGCGTATGCGATGCCAATGATTTTACTGAGGTTGTTTGTGTTGACCGCAACTTATCAGCCTTTTTTGATGAGTTTGAATTTCCACATCAAAGTGTGTTTTCCGAAGATGATGACACAGACATTCAGGCTGTCATTATTCCCTGTGAATGCTTAGTTGTACGGAATGGGCTAATTGTTTTATCTGAAGATAACATTTACCAAAAGGCTTTGCTTAGGGTAACACAGCACTTAGTCATCATAGCACATACTCAGCAACTTATCCCTGATATGACCGAAGCATTGGCATATGTAAGGTATCAAAATGATTCTAATGTGCCTTCTGAACTTTACTTTGCAACCCCAAACTTTTTGAATCAGATACAGAATGCAGTAGCGGCTAATGCCTCAGTTAAAAGCATGACTGTTATTCTGATTCAACCTTACGATAGTGAATTATAATATTTCTATTATAAAACTAAATTATTCAGGTTTATGAAACCAATTAATTATTCATCAACAATCTACATTTCAAGATAAATTCAAAATAAATGACATATATCAATAGTAACATCAACTATATTAACGTAATTTGTAATGTACATATCATAGATATCAGTCAACCCCAACATTATATCATAAATATTTAATATCCATGAGTCATTCTGATTTACATCGTTTTCATATTCCCGTTATGGGTCTTGCCTTTACGGTTGATACGCCTGTTAAGGTAGCTCGTTATGGGATTTCATCTGTTGTTTCTATTATTGAACACAACATGCTTGAAGTTATGCGTGAGTTTTATTACAAACAAACCGGAAAAGAATTTACAGCAATTACCAAAAAAGAAGAAGATTATCGTGCTAAAAGAGTAACAGCATATCTTAACATTATCAATGAAATTGTTTTAAAACAAATTACTGATTTACGTAATGAGTCGTTTGAAACAGGTAAAGAAATCAATAAATATTTTGAAATGTTACCTGACACATCTGAAGCAAAGCTTCTTTACAGAAAAATGCAGGCTAGTGCAAATCAGGTAGAGAAAGAACAGATGCAACAACATCTACGCACGCTCATAAAGAGTGGCGCTATTGATGTAAACATCATGACAAAGGTTGACAGAATCAACTACGATAAAAATGAACAACCATTAGCACAAGAATTTTCTGATGCGCACAATTCATTACGGGGTTTTGCACATAGTAACCTGAATTCCTCTATCGTTTTTTCTGCAGGACTTAATCCACGCTTATACTCCTACTGCGAAAAGTTTGATGATTTTTTCCCTGATGAATCAGGATTTGTTAAAAAGAAAATTACACTAAAAGTCAGTGACTTCAGGTCTGCACAAGTGCAAGGACGATTCTTTGCAAAAAAAGGAATATGGATTTCTGAATTCAGAGTAGAATCAGGGCTTAATTGCGGAGGTCATGCTTTTGCTACCGATGCTTTACTGTTAGGTCCTATTCTTGAAGAATTTAAGCTTAACAAAAATGCATTGTATGATGAGTTGTTCAACACTTGTCAAGCTGCTTTGGCACAGAAAAACAAACCACAGTATAAAGAGAAACCTAAGATGAAAGTTACTGTTCAGGGTGGCATTGGTACATCTCAGGAAAACGATTTTCTTTATCATCATTATGAGGTTGACCTTACCGGCTGGGGAAGTCCGTTTTTATTAGTTCCGGAGGCTACTAATGTTGACAAGGAAACATTAGGCTTATTGGCAACTGCAAGTAAGGACGACTATTATCTGAGCGAAGCATCACCGCTTGGTGTGCCGTTTAATAATTTCAGAAAATCATCTGCTGAAAGACAGCGTAAAGAACGCATTGCCAAAAACAGACCTGGTAGTGCATGCTATAAAAAATTTCTTGCATTCAATACTGAGTATGGTGGAGAACCTATCTGTACAGCATCAAGAAAATATCAGCATCTTAAACTACAGGAACTAAAACAAGCAAATGTGGAGCCGTCACAAAAACAAATTGACGACCTTCTTATTAAAGATTGTCTGTGCGAAGGATTGGCTTCCCCTGTTATGCTGGTAAACAATGTACTCGTTCCACATAATCTGAACGCTGTAACTATTTGTCCGGGACCAAATCTGGCATATTTTTCAGGTACATTTACCTTGCAGGAAATGATAAATCATATTTATGGTCGAGCGAATGTTCTGAACACATTATATCGCCCACACATGTTTATCAATGAGCTCAACCTTTATATTGAGTATCTCAAAAAAGATATTCAAAAAAGTGCTGCTAAAATAAATGATAAGAAAGAAAAACAATTGCAACTATTCAAAGAAAACCTTTCAAAAGGAATTGAATATTATCGAAATCTAAGTAACAAACTGTCAAATTTTACAAAAACAAACATTGAAAATTTTCAGAAAGATTTACAGGAGTGTGAAAATATTCTTAAGTCAATGTTGGTAGAAGAAGTTCAATATTAATTTTCCATTCTTTATTGTTTTATTTAAAAAACACAATATTCTTTTTAAAGTATATAAGCCTGATGTTTTTAAAATAGTTGTCTGAACTTATAATGTCAATAAGAACTAAGAATACAACTATCTAAACTTCTTTTACTCTTATTTTTATCCTAAATTCGGCTTTTAAAATAAAAGAATCTTTGGACAATTATGACTTGCGGAAAATTTGTTGTATCACTTGACTTTGAACTCCTTTGGGGCGTAAGAGATAAAAGAACCATTCAATCTTATGGAGAAAACTTAAGAGGGGTGCATCAGGCAATTCCAAGGTTATTAAGTCTTTTTGATAAATACCAAATAAAAGGCACCTTTGCAACAGTAGGATTTTTATTCTTCGAAACTAAAGAAGAGTTATTAGCAAATATTCCGAAAACAATTCCAACTTATACAAACACTGAATTATCGCCTTATCAAGGGCATTTTAATTTGTTAGGTGAAAATTACATAGAAGATGTTTATCATTTTGCGCCACAATTAATCAATGAAATAAAAAAGTATCCGGAACAGGAAATCAGCACTCATACATTCTCACATTATTATTGTTTGGAGAACGGACAAACAAAAGAAAACTTTAAAGCAGATATTGAAGCGGCATTACATATTGCTGAAAAAAATGGCATTGTAATAACCTCACTCGTTTTTCCAAGAAATCAATTTAATGAGGTATATATAAATATTATTAAAGAGCTTGGACTTAACAGCTACAGAGGAAATGAAAACTCATGGCTCTATAAAGCAAAAAAGGGCGAACAAGAAAGTTCTTTTCGCAGAGCATTAAGATTAATTGATGCCTATTTTAATATCTCCGGGCATAATTGTTATAGTGATGACTTTTTAAGAAGTAAATATCCTATGGATATTCCATCAAGCAGATTTTTGAGACCATATAGTAAATTACTTAGTGCTCTTGAAGGATTTAGATTAAAACGTATTCTATCAGGAATGACATTTGCAGCTAAACATAATCAGACCTATCATCTTTGGTGGCATCCTCATAATTTTGG
>DKKR01000022.1 GCA_002455375.1 Bacteroidetes bacterium UBA6661 | reverse complement strand
ATAACATTTATATATAAGAAGTTTTTCTACTGTTACTTTCTGCATATTTACTATATATTGAAATATTCGGAAGGTGGTAATTTGTCTAAAGGGCTTTGTATTTTACTTATATGCTTTTTGCTTACATGTGTGTAAATCATTGTAGTACGAAGGCTGTTATGACCCAACAAGTCTTTAATAGCCAGTATATCTGTGCCGCCTTCAAGCAAATGCGTGGCAAAACTGTGCCTTATTGCATGTATGCTTCCTTTTTTAGTTATACCTGCTTTCTTTTTGCAATGCTGCATTATCAGCCCAATACTTCTGGATGAATATTGTCCTCCTGCTTGTCCTTCAAACATATATTTTTTTGGACGATACATTTTATAATAAGTACGAAACATATTCAGCAAATTTTCGCTAAGCATGATAACCCTGTCTTTCATGCCTTTTGATTGCCTTATGTTTATTACCATGCGCTTGCTGTCAATATCTGTTATTTTAAGGTTCACAATCTCACTGATACGTAATCCACCGGCATAGGCCAGGCAAAGAATTGTTTTATGTTTCAGATTCGCAGCAGCATTTATTAATGCTGCAATTTCACGCTCATCAAAAACTGTAGGTAGCGTTTCCGGCTTTTGTGGTCGTGGCAAATTAAAAACAAGTGCCGGCTGCCGGCATACCTTTTCATAAAAGAATTTTATGGAGTTTATGAGTTGATTCTGTCCCGATGCACTCCATCCCGGGCGGTTGCGGTATTGCAATAAGAATTCCAGAATTTCACCTTTTGTAATTTTTGAAGGACGCTGGTTAGGAAAATATCTCAGAAATATGCCAAACCAACTGATGTAACTGGAAAATGTATTGGGGCTGTAATTCAACAGTCGTAGTTGATTCTGAAATGCTTTCATGGCAAATTGATGTATATCGCTATTTCTAACCACTTGCATGGTTTCTTTTGTTGCCGGTGTTGTAGTAGCTGTTTGTATCATAGAGGTCAGAATTTTTAAGCTTACAGTGGACTAAAGTGTTTTTAAACCTGCTAACATTTAGGGTAAAGATTAAATGATGTTGTAAAATTAAGAACTAATTTCTAAATATCAAGAAAAAGAAGATTTTTCCGGTTTGTTGTCCCCAAAGTTGTTTTAACCGGGCATAAGCAAAAAAAGCCACCCTTCAGGGCAGCTTTTTACCAATGAGGAATAATTTTATTAAACAGACTCAGCCAAAACAACAACTTTGTTTTTAAGCATTTCTACCACTCCGCCTTTTACATTAAATTCAAGAGTTTCTTTAGCGGTTTTTACTTTCACCTTGCCTTTGCCAAGAGTGGAAATAATTGGAGCGTGGTTGTTAAGCATTTGGAATTTACCGTCAGCACCAGGAACGGATACAGACGTTACTTCGCCTTCAAACACTTTTTTATCGGGAGTTATAATTTCTAAAAACATTTTTAATTTGATAATTTATTTCGCTTCTGCCAATAATTTCTTTCCTTTTTCAATAGCATCATCTATTGTTCCCACTAGGTTGAATGCCGCTTCAGGATATTCGTCCACTTCACCATTCATAATCATATTAAATCCTTTGATGGTTTCTTCAATAGGTACAAGCACACCTTTTAATCCGGTAAACTGCTCTGCTACGTGGAAAGGCTGCGATAAGAAACGTTGTACCCTTCTGGCACGGTGCACAGCCATTTTATCTTCGTCACTCAACTCGTCCATACCTAAGATGGCAATAATATCTTGCAATTCTTTATAACGTTGCAATAGTTGTTTTACTTTTTGTGCAGTTTCATAATGTTCTTTACCCACAACTTCTTCAGTAAGAATTCTTGAAGTAGAATCCAATGGGTCAACAGCAGGGTAGATACCCAACTCTGCAATTTTACGGCTCAATACCGTTGTTGCATCAAGGTGGGCAAATGTTGTAGCCGGAGCAGGGTCTGTCAAGTCATCGGCAGGTACATATACAGCCTGTACAGAGGTGATAGATCCACGTTTTGTTGAGGTGATACGCTCTTGCATCAGACCCATTTCTGTGGCAAGAGTAGGCTGATAACCTACGGCAGAAGGCATACGTCCTAAAAGTGCAGATACCTCAGAGCCTGCCTGTGTGAAACGGAAAATGTTATCAATAAAGAAAAGAATATCGCGGCCACTGCCTGTACCATCACCATCACGGAAGTGCTCTGCTACCGTTAATCCTGATAATGCAACACGTGCACGTGCTCCTGGAGGCTCATTCATCTGACCAAAAACTAAGGTTGCCTTTGAGTCGGTAAGTTTGTTATAATCTACCTTGCTCAAATCCCAGCCGCCTTGTTCCATGCTGTGTTTGAAATCATCACCATAGTTAATAACGCCCGATTCAATGAACTCGCGCAGCAAGTCATTTCCTTCACGTGTACGTTCACCAACACCGGCAAATACAGAAAGTCCGCTATAGGCTTTGGCAATGTTGTTTACCAATTCCATAATCAATACGGTTTTTCCTACACCGGCACCACCAAACAAACCAATTTTTCCACCTTTGCTGTAAGGCTCCAAAAGGTCAATTACTTTAATACCGGTAAACAAAACCTCAGAGGCAGTAGATAGGTCTTCAAACTTTGGTGCTTCGCGGTGAATAGGTAAGCCTTTATCTTTTGAAACGGCTTTCATACCGTCAACAGCATCGCCAACAACGTTAAACAAACGGCCTTTGATGGCATCGCCCGTAGGCATTTTAATAGCATCGCCAGTGGCAACTACTTCCATTCCCCTTACTAAACCATCGGTGGCATCCATAGAGATGGCACGCACAGTGTCTTCGCCAATATGCTGCTGGCACTCTAAAATTACACTTGTTCCGTCTGGGCGTTTAATTTCCAAAGCCTCCATAATGTTTGGAAGTTTGGTGTTTTCCCCTTCAAATGATACGTCAACTACAGGTCCGATTACCTGAGTTATTTTACCTTTATTCATGAATTATACTTTTTATTCGTTCTGAAAACTGATTTTTCAAGGCGCGAAAGTAGCATTAATTTTAATTGCTTTGAAAAATATAAACGAATGTTGTCAACAACTGCCTAACATGTTGATGATGAATGGGTACGATAAAAAAGCGCAACCCTCTCAGCAGGGTTGCGCTGCAACTTGAATGTTACTAAATTGGACTCTTTTTTTATAATCAGCACAGATGTGCTTTCAGAATATCAGCAGTTTTTTTGTTTTTTAGTTTTTTTATGGCTTTGTCCTTGACCTGACGTACCCTTTCTCTGGTAATGTCAAGCCTGTCTGCAATTTGTTCTACAGAATATTGATCATC